>JANZKD010000130.1 GCA_025061245.1 Candidatus Culexmicrobium profundum | reverse complement strand
ACCTTTCTTACATTTCCTTCCTCATACACTAGTATTGTCATTTACTTCCTTCTCCATTAATCTTTGAATTTTAGTTAAATATCTAGCAACTTTAATACACGTAGGATTAACTTCAATGTCTTTACCATTCTCTATAACTATATGTCTAACATTTAGCTTTCCCCTTTTCCCTGTAATTTTTTCAACTTCTTCCATCATCATATGAAGCTGAACGCAGTGTGGAGATCCATCAACAGTTAAAATTATTATTTCATCCAAGTCTACTCTCGCTATTATTGATGCAACTTTAAATCCAACAATATTCATATGATCTTTTTCCAGACACACCTTGAGAGGTACTCTTCCTTGACTATATTTCTCATAGAAATGAGGATACTCCACTTCTACGCATGATCCATAGATAAGAATTTTCCTCTTCTCCCTTATCTCTCTACCAGCAACATTTATGCTAAGAATATCATAACCCAATTTCATCACCATCAGTTAACATTACAATTCTACAAATAATGTTCTTTAAGATATTTTTCACGTAAAACCTGATAATTATTCACTGCCCTCCATATTCTTTCTAAATGCTTCTCTTTCACTTGACCTATAATCTTTGCAGGCACACCCACAGCAATAGAATTATCCGGCATTACTGTTGCTTCCCTAACTACTGCTCCTGCCCCAATTATGCAATTTCTCCCAATTTCAACCCCATCTAAAATTATTGCTCCTATTCCAATCATAGTTTCATCATTAATTATTGCACCCTCAATTATTGCTCCATGTCCAACTACAACTTTGTTACCAATAATCGTTTTAGATCTCGGCGTTGGATGAATTATTACATTATCTTGAATTGAAGTTTGTTCTCCAATTTCTATAGTGTTTAAATCGCCGCGTAGAACTGCTCCAAACATAATTATTGCTTTCTCACCTATCTTTACATCTCCAATTATATATGCACTTGGAGAAACATATACTCCCCCTGCAATAAAGGGTTTTCTTCCATCAATTTCAATTATCGGCATATTAGACTTTAAATCAAACTTCCCTTAAATTATTTATTAACTTGATGAAACCGTAAAATCTTAAGTAACATATCATCACATAATAATTAGCAGTATTTTGTGGGAGGATAGTTTATGGCTGGAAGAGATGGTCAAATATGGATTATGAGAGACTTCATTAAATGTAGTGGATGCCGACTATGTGAAATTGCCTGCTCATTGGCTCATGAAGGTAAAATATGGCCTGAAGCTTCAAGAATAAGAATATTTATGCTTGTGCCGGGAATTGAGATACCACATCTATGCACGCAATGTGAAGATTATCCATGCGTTGATGCATGTCCAGTAAATGCATTAAGTGTAAATAAAACAACTGGCGCTGTAATTGTTGATAAAGAAAAATGCACAGCATGCGGTCTATGTATACAGGCATGCCCCGGCAAGATACCCCATTTACATCCATCAGGGAAATACATTCTAATCTGCGATCTCTGCGACGGTGACCCACAATGTGTAAAAGTTTGCCAAATGGGTAAATGGAACGCATTATGGATAGTTCCGAGATCCACAGTAGAGAAGCAATGCAAACTATATGCAAGAACACCTGAAGAAATCACCAAAGAGCTTACAATTAATTTGTATGGAAAATTTGGGGAGGAACTTCTATGAAGGATAGAGGTTATACTGGTAAAATTTTAGAAGTAAATTTAAGTACAGAAAAAATCACTGAAATAACCCTTGAAGAAGAAATCCTGAGAAAATATATTGGAGGAAGAGGATTAGCTGCAAAAATATTATGGGATAGACTTGGAAGCCGATGGGAAGAAATAGATCCATTAGGACCTGAAAATCTCCTTCTCATCCTAACCGGCCCACTCACTGGATTCTATCCTGGAGCTAGAATCTGTGTTTCAGGAAAATCACCACAAAGCAATGGAATAGTAGGCTCAACAGTAGGAGGAGAATTTCCAGTAGAACTTAAATGTGCAGGATATGATGGCATAATAATTAGTGGCGCAGCTAAAAGTCCAGTCTACATTTTCATTAAAGACAATGACGTAGAGATTAGAGATGCCTCACACATTTGGGGAAAAGATGGCAAAGAAACCATTAAAATGCTAAATAAAGAAATAAGAAGCGAGTTAGAAAAGAAATATAGAAATTTTGGGAAGTGGAAGGAGCCAGGAATACTCTATATTGGCCCAGGCGGAGAGAACAAATCTAGAATGGCTGTAGTAATGTGTAAATGGACACATGCTGCAGGATACGGCGGCTATGGTGCAGTCATGGGTTCAAAGAATCTAAAAGCAGTAGTAGTCAAAGGAACAGGTCCTCTACCTGAAGTCTATAATCCAATGAGAATGCGCTTCCTCTTGGATGAAGTATACCGAGTGTACATTGAACGTGATGGAATGAGAAGATGGGGCACAGGAAGTGGAGGATACGCAGTAGGTTATATTTCAAGTTCGGAGCCGGTAAGAAACTGGCAAGAAGAATGGCACGACGAAAAAAGCTTTGGTGTAGATAAATTTGAACGAAAAGTATGGGTTAAACGCTATTGGGGTGATTATGGTTGCCCAACTACATGTCTCAAAATAGCAGTTGTCAAGACCGGACCATATGCTGGCGCTATAACTGATAATCCCGACTATGAGCTTCAAGCTTACTTAGGGACAAATCTTGGAATATTCACACCTGAAGAAAATGTCTATATATCCGCATTAATCGACGATGTAGGGCTATGTGGAATAAATGCAGGCAACGTACTGGGTTTCGCTGCAGAATTATATCAACGCGGAATATTAACTAAGGAGGATTTAAATGGTATAGAGTTGAAATGGGGCGACGCTAAAGCCTTTGCAAAGCTAATAGAATTAATCGTTAAAAGAAAAGGAATTGGCGACATACTAGCTGAAGGAACATTTAGAGCAGCCTTAAAGATTAGTGAGATGAAAGGTGTTGACGTTATGAAATATGCAGTTCAGGCAAAAGGCATAGCCATTGGTGCACATGGAATTAGAAGTAGACTAGACTATACAACTCCAATATCCTATGTATGCTCAGTTCAAGGTGGCGATCACACTTCAGTTGCAAGAATACCAATAGAGTCGCATGGAAGTGAAGTAGTTCGTGCAATGTTGGATTCAGCCGTAATATGCATCTTTAATTACTTTGGAAAACCAAAACTGTTCTGGGATTTCTTTGAAGCAGTTACTGGTTGGCATGAAACTCCTGAAAGCTGGGCTACTGAAAATGGACTTAGAATAATACAGATTCAAAGAGCTGCACTCCTATTAGGTGGACCAGACTTCTCATGGGATCCAAAAATCCATGATGAAAATCCACCTCGATTCTATGAACCTCTACCTACAGGGCCATGCGCAGGTCAAGCAGCAGATAGAGAAGAAGTTGAAAAAATGAAGAAAGAATACTATGAAAAGGTTGGATGGGATGAGAATGGAATACCTAAAAGTGAAGTACTACTAAAACTGGGATTAAAAGATGTTGATGAAGCATTAAATAAAGTTAGGAGAAGGTATAAATGAACGTCTATGAAACCATCTTAAAAAGAAGAAGTATTCGAGCATTCAAAAAAGAAAAACTAGACACTGAGAAAATATTTAAATTATTAAATGCAGCACGATGGGCTCCAAGTGCTGGCAACAGACAACCATGGTACTTTATTCTTGTA
>JANZKD010000110.1 GCA_025061245.1 Candidatus Culexmicrobium profundum | reverse complement strand
GAAACAGCAACAACATAGTCTTAATATTACCATGTTACATGCCAGTAAATTATGGAGTTAAAGGCAAACTATAGAGCTTTTTCCAGGTATACCAGCTTAATTTAGGCTTATTATCATAAGTTCTTAATCCATGAAACTCTTTAAGGGAGCAGTATCAGTGGGAGGAGACAAGTCGTGAAGATAGATCCATTGAATAAATTCAATATTCATGGATTTTGTGAGATTTAGGAATCGTACTATAAAGTTTAACTGTTCATCTTCACTGACTTTAGAAGGCCAGCCGATTTCTGTGAATGCTATTCGCTTATTGGTATATTCTTTAATTTGAGAGTAATAATTTATAGGAATATCCACTGGAGAGTTGTAATCTCTGAAGGGATAGGTTGTAAATGCAATTAAATCAAGTTTATTACCAAATTTGTCAATTAAGTTCCAATGCGGATTTTCATCATATCCTGGAAAACCATGCATCATTAATTCAAGATTAAGGAAAAAAAGACTAAAGTGTCGGGTGAAACCGTCTTAACGGTGTCATATATTTCAAAATATAAAGTCAAGAAGTTTTCAAAGTCATCTCGTTCAAACATGTAGTATATGTTCACTTCAATAGCAACTACGAAATATTCAGGAGAAAATTTCTCTGCAATTTTCACTGCTTCAGAAAGGTATAATCTACGAAATTCAGGATTGCTTAAATTTTCAGCTAACAATCTCCTAGGCAAAATGAGTGGTAGACCATCTCTAATTGGATTACCACTTTCAGGTAATTTGAAAAAATTCATTCCAACAACCAGCTTTAAATCATTCTCCTCAATAAGCGGGTAGATAGCTTCAAGCTACTCAGATAGAAAGTTGCCAGAAGGCCCTACCCAGCCGCCAGCATAGTTAACAAGCTCTCCAATTTCACTTGCCTCTTTAAGGCTGTGACGAATATCTTCCTCGAAACCTAATTAAGCTTTACTACTTGGATTAGCAGTAACACCAATACAGAAGAGTCTAACCTTAATGGGAAAAACTAGGTTTTGAACCTCTACAGGAAACTCCTCGTCAACAATTTTTCCACTTTGAAAATAAATTATTGTCAATATAACTGAAAATAATCCTATAAAAATAGAATGATAATAATCCCTTTTCTCAATAGACTCACCAATTTAATCCCAATACTTTATAATGGATATACGTTTAATTTTCTCTTCAACACGTCTTGAGTATAAACATCTCATATTTACATCTCTAATTCTTAAAAGTTTTATTAATAGATAAATGTCACCAATGGAACCTGTCAGATTAAGGCTTGAGAAGAGAAAACAGTAAAAATTGTTGAATAAGAATGTTAGTGAAAGTATTAGGGGAGATGTATGAACAAGAATTAGTTTCAAATCGTTATCAACTAAGTACTCATCTCTTAAAATGAATATGGGTCCAAATAAAGAAAAGCCAAAACCCTTAATTCTAACACCTAAAAGGTAAGCTGATAATAAATGAATAAGTTCATGACTAATAACCATTACTAAGAGAATTAATATAAGAGCAGATATATCCGCTATCATAGTTTCCAAACAAAATATTAATTCTAAGAATAAAAATGTAATTAGTGCAAAGACTTAAATAAGACCAATTATACTAGACAAAGTTATTTTAAAAGATATTCTAAAAATAATTTTAATTATATCAACTTACTATGTAGTTCTTCTCTTTTTATATAAATTTGCTTCTTTAGTTTTTAAGCCTACATCTAAAGGATAATAACTTCTTTCAATCTTGAAAAATAGATTTTCAGAATTCTTTTAAATTCATTGAAAACCTCATCGATTATTTTCCACAACTGCTTTCCATTAACCTTACAAATTTTTACATATAAATCTGAATATTTAATACTTAAAGGAGTGTAAACACTATAAATAATGAAAATCTGGTGGCTACATTGAAGACTTCAATATCTGTTAAGAAGGTCATTAAAAGATTCGGCAAGTTTAAGGCAGTAAAAGATGTTTCCTTTCATGTTTATGAAGAAGAAACCTTTAGCTTACTCGGTCCAAATGGAGCTGGAAAAACAACATTAATGCTAATGATATCAGGGATAATGATGCCGAGTGAAGGAGAAATAATAGTTGAAGGATATAATGTTTCCAAACATGCAGTCAAAGTAAAGGAATTAGTCGGATACTGTCCACAGGAACCAATAGTCTATGATATTTTAACCGGTGAGGAAAATCTCATGTATTATGCTGGATTATATGGAATTTCTAGAAGTGAAGCCAGAAAACGTGCATGGGAACTCTTGGAACTTGTTGGTCTTGAGGAATGGGGCAGAAAGCAAGTTAAGAAGTATTCTGGCGGGATGAAGAAGAGACTTAGTTTAGCTGCTACCTTAATTCATGATCCTAAAATATTATTGTTAGATGAACCAACAACCGGACTTGATCCGGCCATTAGAAGAGAGATTTGGAATCTTATTGATAACTTTAGAAGCGAAAACAGAACTGTTTTGCTGGCTGCCCATTACATGGAGGAGGCAGATATACTTTCAAATAGAGTTGCAATTATGAATGAAGGAGAAATTGTAGCAGTGGATACACCAAGTAATTTGAAGAAACTCTTAGGACCCTATGCCTTAATTGAACTTGAAGTAAGGAAGAGCACAGTCAATTTAGCTGAAAAACTTTCCAAGTATTCTGAAGGTGGGCAAGTCTTAGTTAAAGGTGAAATCTTCAAGCTATATTCACGTGATCCAGATAATGTATTGCCAAGAATTATCGAAGAGGTAATTAAAGCTAAAAGTAAAGTTGTAAGAGTTCATGTGACTGAGCCGACACTTGAGGATGTATTTTTAAAGTTAACTGGTAGGAGGCTTGAGGAGTGAAGTTCACAGCTATAACTGCCATATTGATTAAGGGTGTAAAGGAAATATTGAGAGAACCCCATATACTATTTTGGATAATAGTCTTTCCCCTATTCTATCTAAGTGTTTCAACAATTTGGATTAGACCTTCAACTCTAGTAATATTGAATATCGGCGTGGTATATGAAGATGAAACTATCAGCTCATATCCATTTAATGCAACTACAATTGTTGAAATAATGAATAAAACTGAAATTAATGAAACAAGAATATTCAACATAAAAGTCTACGAAAATACTAGTGAAGCATTAAATGCCATTAGAGAAGGTGAAATAGATGCATGCATAGTTTTTCCAAATAAGTTTTCACTCAACCTAACTATGGGCATACCAGTACATATGAATGTTTATTTGAGCACTGCAGATATTCAGAAACTCCAAATCACCGATGGAATAATTCGAGGTTTCCTAAGCGAGTTTTCAAGCAAAATGGCAGTCATAAGGGCTAAAATGGCAATTGAATACATGAGAATGTTTGCCAACTATACTGAGTATATTCCAATGAACTTTACATTTCCAACCAATCAAAGCAGATTAATGGAGCTATGGGTTATGGGCTTGGCGCAACCAATGAAGATAAGCTATGCTAAGATAGCGCCGAAAGGTGGAAGGAGAGGATGGGGAGAGAGCATGGGATGGATGACTCTTAGCATGGTAGGAGTCCAATTCCTATTTGCAGGTATGCTCTCAGCAGCAGTTACCATAGCTGAGGAGAGAGATAAGGGTACACTGCGAAGAATGCTCGCAGCACCGCTATCACCTTGGGATGTGCTTCTAGGCTACACATTAGTTATATTATTTGAGATAGT
>JANZKD010000186.1 GCA_025061245.1 Candidatus Culexmicrobium profundum | reverse complement strand
TAACTGTTCGAAGGGCTTTATTGGTGGTCTGTCGACTTCTCCAATGCAGGTTTGGGTGGGTAGGAGTGCTAGGAGGTATAGGGTTATTATGAGGATTTTGAGTGTTTTCATAGCCGTAATATATATATGAGATTTCTTTTATATTTTTTGATGTAAAATGTTGAGAAAAATAATATTCTTAACTACTATAATATTCATGGTATCAGCAACAATGCTTCCAATATCCATCCAGAAAAACTTCCAACCAACACAAGAAGCAGACTACATTGATTATTTATGTGGATGGCTGAAATATGATACTCATCGCTCTGAAAGACATTGTGTATATGAACTGGAAGGTTATCCGGGCCCTGGAGCGGAAATAATTGAAATAATTAATTTTGGGTGGGATGATCCAAATACTAGACTCATCGTGCGTTTATTACGTGTAGATGGATCAGAGATTACTAATGAGATGTGGGCTGGTGGACGCGTAGACTACAGATACATTGACACTAAGCCAGATTATACCTATTACATTGAGTTTTACTATGATAGTTATTATGGTGATGAACCAGATGAACCAGACGTAATATATGATGGCTTCAGCAATATTTTCGGGCCGGGTAGTGATATACCCTAAATCCAAATTTTATTTTTAATTTTGTGTGGGTAATTTTAGTAGGTTATCTTACTTCTTCTTTTAGGAATTTGATGTATGAGGCGGCTAGGAAAATTATCAGCAAGGAAAGTATTATTATTAAGTTTGGCCATGATAGGGCTAGGCTTTCCATTAGGGTTAGTGGTTTGAAGGGTGATTTTCTTGGAAAGATGCTGAAGGGATCTATTGAGAATTTAGGGCTTATAATATTTCTGCTGAAGGTGTTGTAGTGTCTGTATGGTGAGAGGAGAGAAATCATGGTTAATACTCTTATTCTTCCTTCTATGTCTGTTTCTGGGAGAAGTGAGGCGATTGAGCTTGCAATGGTGTGTATTAGGTAGGTGAAGAAGATCCATGTTGATATGGAGATTAATAGTGACATTGAAGTCTTTTTTGTGATTATTGAGGTTAAGAGGCTTAAAGCCATGTAGGCTAGAATGTAGATTACTGCAAAAACAAAGTATATTAGTAATCTTATTAGCTCTTCTATGGTTGGAGCTATTCCTGGCTGTGCTAGAATGAATCCAGTCAGTAAGGTTATGGAGGTGCCTAAAGTTAGAAGAATAGTTAGTAATCCGCTTAGAATTTTCCCATTTAAAATTGTGTCACGATAAATTGGACATGAAAGTAACAGTAAAATTGAACCACTCTCCATCTCCTTACTTATAGAGTCAAATCCAAGGGCAATACCAATTAGAGGTCCCAATTGACCAATCAAATAGATGATTGATAGTGAACCAGAAGTTAATACATCTGAAAAGGTGATAGAGAAGCCACTTGCAACTCTACTTGCAGATGAAAATGCAGATAAAACAGTGAGTATGCTTAGTAGGATGAAGAGAATTAAGAATCGACGACTAGTTACATGATCTGAAAACTCCTTTAATGCAACTGTGAGGAGGCTCATCTTCCCTCACCACCATAAACCAAGAAGAAAACTTCTTCAAGAGTTGGAGGTTCAATCTTCAAAGTCAAAACATGTTCACCTAAACTAGTAACAATTTTAGAAATATCAAGTCTAACATCCTCTCTAGCATAAATGATGAGCTCTCCATTAGACTTAAAAACTCTGTTAACATCATCTAGAGCTTCAATTAATTTAATGAGCTTATCACTTAGATTTGTTGCCTCCAAAATAATTTTAATTCCCATCTTCTCCATGAAACCCTCAATAGTATCAACAGCTACAAGTCTACCCTTATTAAGGAAGCCGATTCTATTACAAATTTGTCTAACTTCATGAAGCATGTGGCTTGAAAGAAAAATAGTAATGTTAAATTCCTCATTAAGCCTTTTAATCAGAGATCTGAAATTAGCAGTTGCATAGGGATCGAGTCCAGCAGTTGGTTCATCTAGAAAAATTATTTTAGGCTTTTTAATTAGAATGTTTGCTAAAGCTAATCGCTGCCTCATACCACGAGAGAAAGTTTTAACTGGCGCATTAATCCAATCAGATAGCTCAACAATATTTAAAGCCCACTTAATCCTATCATCAATCTCATTCTTCACTATACCATTCAACTTAGCAAAATAAGCCAAATTATCATAGGCAGGTAAATCCTCATAAAAACTAAACTTCTCTGGAATAAAGCCGGTAACACTCCTCACAGCCTTAGACTCCCTAATAATATCAAAACCAGCAACCCTACCCCCACCGCTAGTGGGGGAAATTAAACCCAAAAGCATTAGGATGGTGGTAGTTTTACCGGAACCATTAGGACCAAGATAACCAAACAACTCCCCCTCATAAACAGTTAAATTAAGACCATCAACTGCACGAATCTCCCTACCATCAACATGATAAATCTTAGTTAAATTCTCAGTTTCAATAATAGCACTCATCTTCTCCCAACCCGCCTAAAAATCAAAATTACAATTACAATTGCAATTACAGCTAAACCAGCACCAACATAACCCCACTCAAGAGGCTTGGTTACTGAAACTCTCAAATCCCTAGAAGAAGAGGAAACTTGATCAGAAACAGCCTTAACAGTCAAAAAGTAATCACCAGCAGAAACAATAGTTGAAACATATAAATTCACCTTAAAATCAACCGATTCACCAGGACGAAGCAAAACAACCTTCTTAGGCTCAATTTCAACCTCCCAATCAATAGAAGGAACATCAATAGACAAGTATAGATTAGTTACATTCAAAATACCATTATTCTCAACAGTAACAGTAAAACTCCTACTCTCACCAGAAGTTATACTAAAATAGGGTGAAGGAAACTCAGGGAAATAAACCCGCAAACTATAACTACCAAAAACATTCACAACTAAGACAATACTATCCCAAACAACCCTATCCTCAGAATAAACAGTAATATTAAATCTATGCTCACCAAGCTCCACAAAGGGTGGAGGAGTAATCTCAACAACAACACTAGAAGAACCACCAGCAGAAACAAGCAAACCATGAACCCTCTTACCAGCAACCCTAAAGGAAACATCCCAACCAGAAGACCTCTCAGTAACATTCAAATAGACAAGCTCATCCACAACACCAACATTACGAATCATCAAAGTAAAATATGCAAACTTACCAGCCTCAACATCAATAACAGGGTAATCAACAAAAAGCTTCAAACCCCTATTCAAACCAACAGCAGACTCAACCCTAACAATCAAATTAAACATCTGCTCAATAAACTTGGAAAAGAATTTGAGAGTCAAATTATAATCACCAGGCAAAGCATTACTAGGAACATCAAAGACAACTCTAAGCGAAACTACATCACCATCACTCAAAGACAAAAGCAAAACCTCATCACCACCATAAATAAAATGAACATCCCAACCAGAAGGCAAATTCAAAACACTAAAATTAAAAACATCACCAGGACCAGAATAACGCAAATCTAAATCAAAACCAACACTCCCACCAACCTCAACAACCTTAGCAGGAAACATACAAGAAACACTCAAACTCCTAAAAACAGGCTTAACAACAGCCCTAAAACTCAAAAAACTCTCATAAGGAGGATGCCCATACCCAACAACAACACGAAAATCATAAACACCAGGCAAAGCATCAACAGGAACATCAACAACAAGCTTTAAAGAAACACGAGACTCATTCAACAAGCGAAC
>JANZKD010000242.1 GCA_025061245.1 Candidatus Culexmicrobium profundum | reverse complement strand
CTAAATATATGTCTGCTCCCCTTATCTTTAATTTGTGCTCTCGTTTCCTATTGGTTTGAATGCTTTTCTTATTGCTTCCATATTTTCTGGCTTTATTTTCCCTGGTGTTGGAGGTTTTTCTGGTCCATGAATGTTTATGCATACTGTTTCGCCTTCTAGACTTTTTAGGATGTGTAATGGTGTTTTTGCAATTTTTTCAGCTGATATTTCATACATCATTTTATACCATAATTTATCCGTCATTAATGTTATCAGTGGAACTGCCCCAACTTTATAGCATTCAATTGCAAGTTGCTCTGCAAGCTTTATGGTGTGATGCCAAGTGTTTATTGTTACCATGTCATCTTCTTTTATTTGTAAGCAGGTTTCCACTACTTGTCTAGCTATTTTGCTTAAAACTTGCTCTTCATTAATGCTCATAATCCGTTCCCTAATATCTTCATCTACTTTTCCTGTATTAAGTGAATTTCCAGAGAGTTAGTGGAGTAATCTTATTTTCATTAAATGTTGGTGTAATTTTTCCTTCTTGAATTCTTTTTAGAGCTTGAGTTAATGGTTCAGCGTCGAGAGCTAGTGTGGTGATGAATGCAGCTAAACCGCACCATCTACCCCACCTAGAAACCCATTCTTCTTCAGCTTTCCCTAGAGGTACATTGTAAACTTCGCTGATAATTTTGGCAAGCCATCTATCAATTGGAGGGAGTTCATATCTTCTATCTGAAAGTATTAGGGCAAGTCTAGCAGTATATTTTCCAATACCCTTAATACTTGTCAAGTCTTTTTCATCATATTTTTGCAGTTTTTCCTCTGAAAGAGTGTTTGAATAGAAGGCTTCCGCACATCTTTTAATTGTTTCAGCTCTATAGCCAAGTTTACATTTCTTAAGCTCATTAATACTTATATTTACGATCTTCTCTGGGCTTGGGGGAATTATTGTTGTTTTTCCATCTTCAATTTCAACTCTGAATCCTAACTTTTTATGAATTAGTGTGAGCATATTCCAGCCTTGCCTAAAACTTGCATTCTGTTGACATATCCCTATGAGCAAGGCATTCCAGAGCTTTGTCTTTCTCAGATGGAATCCCTTAAGAGATTTGTATGATTGAGAGAGTAGCGGGTCTCTCATCCATAGATCATAGAATAATTTTAGATTTTCATTCACTCCTAAAGCATCTTCCACTTCTTCAAAGAAAGTTTCAGTATGGTTAACCTTTCTCTTGGAAAATAATGTTATTTTTAGCTTTCTTAAATCAACTTCTCTAATTGATGCTATAATTAATTCTTCATAGTCTATTGGGATAATTAGCTCTGATCCATTAAAATACCATGAAAAGTTGTAGGCTGAGGCTGTTAGTTTGAATGAGTAATCTTCTGGTAAATTGATGATCCTTGAAGTTATTCTGTGAAGCTTCATGGTGTCCACCGATTATTCTAGTATTGAATGTTAATTTCTAAGTGATTAATGATTTACTTTAACTTATAAATAAAGAGTTTATTATGATAAGTTAGCTTGGAGGCTTCATCTTGATAGTTGCACTTGGTTCAGTTAATCCTGTTAAGGTGAAGGCAACTTGTAATGTTATGAAGCGAATTTATGGAAGGGAAGTTGAGGTGATTCCAGTTCAAGTAGAATCTGGTGTCAGTCATACTCCTATAGGTGAAACTGAGATTATTAGAGGTGCGGAGAATAGAGCTAGAAATGCTTTGAAGAAGGTTGATGCTGATCTTGGAGTTGGGATGGAGGGTGGAATTACAAGAAAATTTGATAAATATTTCCTTACAGGTTGGTGTGCAGTAATTAATAGACTGGGAGAATGCTTTCTTGGATGTAGTGTGTATATGGAGCTTCCTGAAAGTGTTGTAAATAGAGTTCTTAGGGGTGAGGAATTAGGCTTCGTAATGGATGAACTAACTGGCATAAAGGATACTAAGAAGAAGATGGGTGCAATTGGTATTTTCACTAGGGGTATTCTTAGTAGGCAATTGGCTTGGGAAGTAGCCTTGATTTATGCCATGACTCCAATAATATCGTCAAAATACTATGTATAGTAGATTGAATTCAAGTTCATTTCATAGAAAACTCTAATTACCTAGAAATCCAAGTTTATTTGGTGTAATTTTTGATAATCTATTCTTCTAAGGAATGTCCTTCAAATATTACAAGTAAAATTTCAAAATATTTGAGGCAATTTGAATTAATTGGGCTTCCCTACTGGATTTTTGTTGAAAATTCAGCTCCCATTGCTATAATTGCTATTGGAAAGGAGCCTTTACAGCTTTTAGCTCCTCCTGGAACTTTGATGGCTATGATTCGATTAATTGGTGAAGGACAAGAGTTAGATGTATTACAGCGCTTTGTAGTGGAGTCGCTGAGATTTCTGGTTGACAATAATGTTGAATATGCCGTTGTCACCTTATCGGCTGATAAGAGTGGTTTTATTAGTGTTCTAGAGAATTCTGGATTTGATGAGTTGGATGATTTCTATGTGATGGTTTGTCCTCTAAATAAAGTTTTTGAGCCGTCCTCTCTCCTTAAGTTTCAAGAGGTTGATAGAGGGGATATGCGTTATTTCATTAAGCTTGCGCATGAATTTATGCAAGGCTCTCCTGATGTCACTTTAACTATTGCTCTTCAATATTTTCTTGAACTTCCGGAAAGCTTCATAGACTTTTATTATCGCCTTGAAAAGTTTTATTTAGCTTTCAAGGATGATGAGCCAATTGGTGTTCTCTCCATAAATCCTAAAACTGGTGCAATAAGTAATATTGGTGTCAGTTCTTCTCAGAGAGGTAAGGGTTATGGGCGTCAAATTATGCTCTTTGGATTAAAGAAGCTGGGTGAGTATGGCTGTAAGATGGCTCAGCTTAGAGTGCATGTAAATAATAAGCCAGCCATTCATCTCTATGAGTCTCTAGGTTTTACTGTGAAGGGGAGATATAAGACGCTAATTTGGAGGTGTAGAGAAACTTAGATCAAAATTTACTTTTACTCCTATTTTTGTGCAATTATTATCCAGCATCCTCCTAGTGCCCTAGTATTTTTCCAATAGATTTCTAATACTTTAAAACCAGCTTGTGTTAATTCTTCTTTATATTGTTTGTCTGATTTTGGCCATGCACTAATTACTGGCAACATAATCACTTTCTCTTTTCCTCCTTTCAATCTAATCTTTCTGGGGATTAATTTTCCTGGTTTAGGCATCTTCTTCATTAAATCTTTTAGTGAAATATCTTCCATTCCACCTATATTACAGCAGAAGTATTTTCCTCCATCTTTTAATATGTGTAGAATATGTGTGAGGTATTTTTCTCTGCATTCCTCATCTACAATCATATGTAGGCATCCAATGTCAATTGCTAATTCATATTTCCTTCTTCTTATGAAGTTTAGATTGGTTACATCGCCGACAATAAAGTTTATGTGTACTCTCTTTTCTCTAGCTCTTTCTTTAGGCTTTTTTGATTGCTGAGTATGCAATGTCAATTGCTGTGACATCGAATTTTTTCCGCTAGGAATATTGAGTTTCTTCCCTCACCACACCCTAAATCTATAACTCTAATTCTTCCATGTGGAAATTCTTTTTCTATAAATTCAACTGGCTCCTCCGTGGGTATTGGCTCCTCCCAGAATTCTACTCCCTCTTCATATACTTTTCTATATCTTTTTTCATAAGCCATTCTATTATAACTGGACAATCAATAGGCCCCTCTAGACGGTAAATTAATTATTTTC
>JANZKD010000151.1 GCA_025061245.1 Candidatus Culexmicrobium profundum | reverse complement strand
CTAATGTGAAGGTTCATAGTGACTGGCCAATACACATAAATTTTGATGCTATTAATGGTGAAATATTGTCAGTTGAAGGTTTTATTGATCAAAATTTTGAAGTTGAGATTGCAAGTAGCCCAGGATCCAATACTAAATTAATAATTAATGATCCTCGTGGTTTATGCGTGGTGATTGATATTGGATAGTCTCGAATATGCAATGCTATTCACATGCTTAATAGCATATCTCACACTAACGATATCACTAATCAGTATTCCTGGGCCGACATTCAGCCCAACACTAATGTTGAGTGCAATTAATTCAGTTGCATTCAAACCATCAAGCACCATAACAACAAGAATTTACATACCAGAAGGAGTAATAATCAGAATTCATGATAATACTATTGAATTTGAAGGCCATACTGTTAATTTTGGTGTTGTCAGGGAGTATTTGAGGTTTGGATTAATTCGAGAATACTATCCCGATAAGATTATTCTTAATGTCAATTTGAATCAATTAATTCTTATTGGTGGTAGAATTTACGAGCTAAAATTTTCTTGTGTTAATGTTGATTCAATTCAAATTGATGTTATCCGAATTATTGGTGTATAAATTGAATCCAATACATGTATTACTCCTAGCACTTGCATTGAGCCAAATTCAACATTTTAATCATGAAATTTGGTTAATCATAGTAAATCAGTATGGTGAGCCAGTAAGTAGTATTGTTAATGTCAAGGTTATTCCTGGAAGAGCATACTTATACCAATGAAACTTACTGGTTAATAGAAACTAATGCTAGTAGAGTTCTAGTTAAAGTTTATCGATTTAATGTTTGTGTTGGATCATTTGAACTTGAAGTAGATAGAGCTTATAGGTTGAAGGTACTCGTAAGTGATATGATCGTTCAGGCACCTAGAGGTCTAGTCATTAAAATCAGTTTAACTGGAACAAAATACACTTGGATCTTGACCAGTGAACCATCATACATCCTAGAAAACATGCCCCATGCAACATATCAAATAAGTATTGAGGGTACAAATTTCATGAAGGCAATTTACTTTGAAGGCGGAGTTATAAGTATTGGTGAAATATACAGCATAAACATTGAAGCTTTAAAACTAATACTACCACCAGCAACAGCACCACCAATCATAATTGGAGTTAAAAGAGCAGTGAGAAATAGAAGACATAGAAATAGGCATAATAGAAAAGCCAAGAGTAAAAGCACGAGGAGAAAAATCAAAGATGATAAGAAAAAGAAAGCTAGAAAACCAACCTCATTAGCAGAAGCACTATTAATGACTGAAACTTAAGTTCATAAATTCTTCATGGACTCTACAATAGCAGCCCAGAGCCAAACTTTAGTTAAACAATTATTTTGAAATTAATTAAGTAGGTATGATTAGACCATTATAGCATATTAGCTAGCTAATTAATTATTTGCTATGCCTAATGTATGATATTGTAGCTGCAAAAAACCAGCTAAAATGTATATTATTGATTTACTTGTCATTGATAGGCTGTGCAGCATTATGCATAGCATATATGGTTTCTTCCCCATGAATATGTTTGATAAAATGAATCCTAAAAATGAACCTGTAAATATGCCTGTGATGGAAGCTAATGTTAATGTTACTAATATTCCCTTATATTTCCTTTTAAGATTTAATGGTCGATATAAAAAGTAAAGTAATAATATAAAAGTTAATAATAAAAGCCAATAAATTGCTGATAATGTTACGTGTAATTGTGTCATTTTAATTGCAATTTCTTCAGGAGATAATGCCTTCGAAAGTATAATTGTACGTAGAAACGGCTCTAAACCAGAAATTAATCCATTAACAAAACTAATAATAAATGTTAAGGGAAGTAATGGTCTATATACAATTAATCCATGCTCCCTAGTATTAGCATAAGCGTAGGCTGACACCATCCCAATCACTAACTTCACCCGCTACAACTTCAATTACAGCTGTTACATAAAGCCTCTCATAATTTTGATAATATATAAGAAAAAAGAAAAATTTATTAATTTACATATCATATATTTCTGAGGGAAATAACTTGAAAGGGAGTTTCAGAAAGTTTACTCTAAAAAGTATACTGGCTGGGGCAAATGTTATTTGTATGCTTATGCTGAAGGTAATATAACAGAGGAGGAAGAACCAATTCCTGACAGCGTATTTTTCGAAATAACATGGTTTGGTGGATGCTTAGCTGGACCAGAACCACCAATACTTTGGTATGTTGCAGAAGCTTGCCTTCAAGATTATGATGGAGTTAAAAAGTACTACTGCTCACGTCTAGAGGAAGTAACTTGTGATATCATGGATGAGGCATGCTGGGCTTACATAAAATTCTGTGTTAAAAAGGGAGATGAAGTAACAGTTCTCGCTAAAGAGTGGGTATTAGTAGAGGAATTTGAAGGGTAAGATTATGATCTCTTATAGACGAATATTTTTAATTATAGTTATTTCTTCTTTACTTGTTTTTGGAAGCTTTATTTTTGAAGCTCTTAATCCTAGAATTGAAGTTTACTATGAATTTTATGAGGGTGATGAAGTTCTTCTAGTTAATAGTGGATTTGAGAGAGGCTTAATTGGTTGGAGTTCTAATGGAATAATTATTGAAGGTGATAGTTTTGAGGGTTCTAAAGCTTTACTAATTAGGAATTATGGTAGTGTTAAGGCTAATTTGCTAAAGCCGTGTCCAGCTAAGGGGTTTAAAGTTTTATTTGCATATAAGGTTGTTAATTTAACTGCTGATGGCTACTTATGCATTTTATGGATTCACTTAACAACTAAAATTGGTATTCAAAACTTCAATATAAGTTTGGGTTATGTTACTGGAAGTACTATGATGCAGCCAGAATTTGCAGTTACTAGGGATAATGGATGGGCTTCACCGAGTACTGGTGTGGAATATGAAGTTTGTAATGGCTGGAAAATTATTGAATTAAATTTAGATAGGGCATTTGAAGTAGCATCGAGAAATGCTATTGCTAGGTCAAAGCTTGGAATAGGCTATAGACCAGAATTTAAAATTGAAAACTTTAATGTTACAGCCATAGAAATATCAATAAAGCCAGTTTCCATTGAGGGGCCTAAAGAAGGATGTTTTCTCATAGACTCAATAACAACCTATTCACCAGAAATTGATCAAAACAAAATTATTATCAAATTATCTTCAAAGAACATAGTACCATTTACAATTATAATTTCAAGTAAAGGAGGAATAAATTGCCTAAACTTAATGCCATTTCAACAGGCTGAAATAACCTTAACTGTAGAGCAAGAACCAAAGGAATTAATCGTTTACATTAAAGCACCACTACTCCCAATAACTCACATAAAGAAGATAAAATTACATTAACCAAATATATTATAAAAACTAATACATTTATTGACCTATTAATTCAACGATACTTAATTCACGTTAATGTAAAGCGACATTTTTTCAGCGATCTATACTGATATTATAGTGGTTTTGGCTAAATGAAAAGATTAGAGAAGGAAAATTAGAGACAAAACTAGACCGGTTACCATCGAGTTAAACTTTAGAAGCAGGAGATTCATCTGTACAATTTTGCTTGAACATAATGAGTCACATCAAAATATCTTTCCAAATAATTTCTGTTTGCATCTTAAATGTAGATGCAATTCTATTCGTGGATTAAATTGGGTGGGGCCCAGGATAAGCTTAGGAAACTAGTTAAGTACTACTTGAAGTACTCATGGACAATATACTACGCTAATG
>JANZKD010000163.1 GCA_025061245.1 Candidatus Culexmicrobium profundum | reverse complement strand
TGTTGTTGAGGTGTTAACTTTAGATAAGCCTCTACGTGTTCCTAGAGATATTCAAAATGAATTGAAGGGTGTTGTTGGGAGAAAGATGCTTAGAAAGATGAAGTCTGAAGCTGTAGAGTGTCCTGTCAGGGGAAAATTAACTCCATTTCTAGTATGCTTTACCTGTAAAAACTTTGTTAGACGTTTTAGTGGAAAAGTTCATTGTAGAGGTTTGCCACTGGATTAATTGGTGATTCGTCTTGAAGCCTGGTGATTTACTTACTTCGGAAGTGCAGGATATTAAAGTGAAGCGTAATATGACTGTTAAGCAATTGGTTGATGCTTACAGTGTTATGGGAGGTTTTTCTTCAAAGTTTATTGCGAAGGCTAAGGAAATTGCGGTTGAAATGTTTAAAGATGAGAATTGTGTTTCTTTTCTTTCTTTTACAGGAAATCTTATTGCTACTGGGCTGCGTGGAGTAATATCTGAGCTTATCTCTAAAGGATTAATTGATGTGATAATAACCACGGGTGGTGCGGTGGATCATGATATAGCTAGAAGCTTTGGGGGTAAATATTTTCATGGTAGTTTTGATTTGGATGATATTATGCTGAGTGAATTGAAGATACATAGGCTAGGTAATGTTCTCATTCCTCTGGATTCTTATGGACCTTTAATCGAGTCAGTTACATGGCGTTTTATGAAGGAGATCGTGAAGGTTAAGCAGGAATTAAGTGTAAGGGAATTGTTAATGGAGTTTGGTAAAAGAATTAGTGATGAGAACTCGTTTTTGAGGCAAGCTTATCTAAATAATGTCCCTGTATATGTTCCTGGAATAGTTGATTCAGCTTTTGGTACACATTTGTTTATGTTTTCTCAAACAAGTGATTTTTCAATAGACTTATTCAGAGATATGAAGGAATTATCTGATATTGTTTTTGAGGCTGAGAAGAGTGGTGCTCTAATTATTGGTGGTGGAATTAGCAAGCATCACGTTATATGGTGGAATCAGTTTAAGGGAGGGTTAGATTATGCTATTTACATTACCACTGCATTGGAATATGATGGTAGCTTAAGTGGTGCGAGGGTTAAAGAAGCTATAAGTTGGGGGAAGGTGAAGCCTGAGGCAGGGCATGTAACTGTGTATGGGGATGCAACTATTATTCTCCCAATATTGTTGGCTTCAGTTTATGATGAACTGGATGTTTGAGAGCACACTTAAATATAACAGTTTCCAAATCTATCTCTGAGGGAATATATTGAATAAAGTTAAAGTTGTTGGTTATAAAATATTGTTTCATCCACGCTTCCAATATCCTGTGCTTAGATGCGCCCTTGAGGATGGAAGATCTTTTGATATGAGCTCTATTCCTATTGATGCTGCAATTGCTATAGAGCGGTTAGCTAATGGAATTGATATAACTAGTGATCCTAGAATGATTTTAGCGCTTTTCTTGGCAGAGATACCCTTTATTGAACGTACTTTAAGAGATACTGTTAAGGAAGTTGTTATAGATGATATTTTGGAGCATAGAGGCGGATATGTTTATTGTGCAAGTGTTAAGATTAACATTAATGGCAAAACTTTTAAGAAGATTATGGTTCCAAGTAGTGCTATAATTTTAGCTCTTCTAGCTGGAGCTGAGGTGTATGTTGATGAGAAGTTTTTAGCACCTTTCTCGTTTGATGAGAAATTATAGTTTTATTCGCCATAATGTCTTGTCTTTCATATCTGATAGTTCAATTCCCATTTTTCGTAATTCTGATGCAATCCAGTCGGCGGTGCTCCATTCTTTTCTTCTTCGATATTTTTGTCTTATGGCTAATATTAGATTAATTAGGGATGATATTAATTGCTCTTCTCTTCCTTCTCCCTTCCTAAATTCTTTTTCAAATAATCCGAATATTTCACTTGCCTCTTCATATGCTTTTAATGCGGCTAGAACTGTTAGTGGTTCAGGGGATTTTAGAATTTCCTTGTTGACGAGGGATGTTAATTCGTGAAGTTTTGCTAAAGCTATTGGCGTGTTAAAGTCGTCGTCCATTGCTTCGATTAATTCATTTCTAAGTTTAATTATCTCATAGAATGTTTTTAGAGCCTTATCTGTTGCTTTATACTTTCCATAAATTTCTTCTTTTATTTGGTTTAGATTTGAAATTGCATTTAGAATTCTATTATAAGCTGCCTTAGCATGCTTTAGGGATTCTTCGCTGAATACTAGTTGACTTCTATAATGTCCACTTATTAAGTAGTAGCGTATCTCCATTGGATCATATTTGCTGGTTAATTCTTCAACTGTAATTACGTTTCCTATTGATTTGGACATTTTATCTTTTCCCATTATAAGCATGCCTGTATGTATCCAATATTTGACCCATGGTTTTGTTTCGAAGTATGCTTCGCTTTGTGCTATTTCATTTTCATGATGTGGGAATATTAGGTCTTCTCCTCCTCCATGAATGTCAAATTGTGATCCTAAGTATTTTGATGACATTACTGAGCATTCGATGTGCCATCCAGGTCTTCCCGGTCCCCATGGACTATTCCAATATGGTTCGTTTGGTTTAGCTTTTTTCCAGAGGGCAAAGTCATATGGTTTTCTTTTGCCAGATCCTTCTTCGAATGTTTTTAGCTGTTCTCTAGTTATGTTTGATAGTTTTCCGTAATCGCTAAATGAATCTACTGAGAAGTATACGTTTCCTTCAGCTTCATAGGCATATCCCTTTTCAATTAGTTTTTCTATGAATTTTATTATGTCCTCTATGTGTTCTGAGACTCTTGGGTATATATGGGCGCGCTTTATGTTTAATTTGTCAGTAGCGTTAAAGAAGTCTACTATATTTTCATCAGCTATTTGATGCCATTCTTTACCGGTTTTAAGGGATTTCATTATTATTTTGTCTTCTATATCTGTTATGTTAACTATATAGAGAACATTGTATCCTAGGAACTCAAGATATCTTCGCATTACATCAAATGCCACGTATGTTTTAGCGTGGCCTATATGTGTTTTATCATAGACTGTGGGGCCACACACATAAAATTTTACGATTCTAGAGTCTAGTGGTTTGAATGGTTCTTTTCTTTTAGTTAACGTATTGTGTATATGCAACACAATATAGCATCACCTTGTCGAAGTTAAAACTAAATATATTGAATAAATATTTTTCGTTATTAGTGCTGTTAGTTAAGTATTTTTTCACTCTTTATTGGAGCGTATAAAATTGTTCTTCTATTAGATGAAACCTTCTCTATTACACCTTTTTTAGAGAGATTCTTCAAGATATTTTTAGCTAGACTGACTCTTATATTGTATTTTGTTGCTATTACGTATGGTGTGACATAATTCATTTTAAGTGCTTCTTTCTCAATTTGGATTGCAAGTTTATCTGTGATTACAACTTCTCTGACAGTTTTTTGTAGTTCAGTCTTTTTTACATCTACTTTTCTTTTGGGTTTTCTTTTGGTGATGGGTCTTTTCTTTTTAGGTCCTCCCAAACATTTACCTCCTAATTTATTGTCGCTTTGTTCTGTTAACTGGTACTTAAATTTTGTGTATGCTTATAATGTTAGCAGTATTAACTGGAAGATCATTATTAGCCCTAGCACTATTAATAGTAATGAAAATTTCAGTTTTCTCGATAGTGTTAGCATTGTTTTTATTGATATGAGTCCAGTTAAAAATGCCGCTATTATGCCTATTATGCTTTCATAGGTGAAGTTTTCCCTTAGTCCATATATTCCAATAGCGAGTGATGGCGGTATTGAAG
>JANZKD010000208.1 GCA_025061245.1 Candidatus Culexmicrobium profundum | reverse complement strand
TGCCACCACTAGCTTAACAGCCTTCCTAATTGATGGAAGATATATGTAGTAGTATATGGTTGCTGTTGAGATTAACATTAATGCCAATACTAGAAATACGATGATCCTCTTCGACATTATCTCCCCTTTTAATGGTAATGCAAATTGATTATTAAAATGATATTCTAACTTTCATATTAAAGTTTAAATAATTATTGTAAATTAAATTTTATTTCTTTAAATTTTTAGTTAAACTAATTGGTAGATAAATTTATTTTTGAGATTAACAAAACTTGAGAAGGGATATAAAATTCCTTGTCCTTGGCTTAAGAAGAAGGATGGAAAATACTTTTGTACTGCTGTTACACCGCCAGAGGAAGTAAATGCCGAAGAGGAATTATGCTTGTTTCCTGCTTCAATGCTAGATCCTACAAGACCCTACTTTAAATGCAAGAGATGGAGAGCGCCATAAAATTTCACATATTACTTTATCTTCTTTTTCGAAAGATTCTTTTGAAGATCTCTGAAAGATTTACATCAGATTTTCCCATTATATATAGGTAAATGTAGTGGAAGTAGCTGCCATGATGGAACATGTCTATTGCGTAAGGTTCCCATCCTGGAATTGGAAACATGTTTGTCACTATTCTAGTATTGTCTTTTAATTCTCTCTTGAACTTCTCTTTTAAAAGTGCATTTGCTTTGCTTGTAAGGTAAAGTGTTATCACTGTAGCTCTGTTTAAATTTGTTTGAAATAGATCTCCATTAATTATGTAGGCTCTATCAGATACTCCTTCCAACTTTACTCTTTCAGCTGCTCTCCTACATAAATCTCTGTTGATTTCAATTCCTATACTTGTTGCTCCAAAATGTTTTGCACAGGTAATTATTATTTCACCGTCACCTGCACCTAGATCAAAGAGTATGTCTCCTTCTTTGACATTTGCTAGTTTAAGCATTCTTATGGCGACTTCTCTTCGCGTTTTGCTGAACGGCGATATTATCATTTTTATCTCAAGCTTTCAATGTTTTAAGGCTTTTAAAGGTTAATGTTCGGAAAGTTTGGTTAAATTTGAATGGTCTTTGTAATTTTAGAGCGTTCATGATGACTGCTAGGGCTAATCCGACATCTCCAATTAAAACTGCTATCCATAAATTTATTAAACCTATAATTGCCAATGATGCTAAAAATAATTTTATAGATATTGATGCTAATGTATTTTCTTTCACCACTTTGAGTGCTTCTCTTCCAAGTTTAAATAGAAATGGCAGTTTTCGAAGATCAGGCTTTATTAAAACTATGTCTCCTCCTTCTATTGCTACTTCTGTTCCACTTCCAATAGCTATTCCAACGCATGCTTTTGCAAGTGCTGGAGCATCGTTTATTCCATCTCCAATCATAGCTACATGATTATTATGGTGGTTCATTAATTTCTCAATGATCTTCACTTTATCATTTGGAAGTAGAGATGCATAATATTCATCTATGTTAAGCTTCTTTGAAACTGTCTCTGCAGTTCTATTGTTATCTCCTGTCAGCATTACTATTTTTAATCCTAAACTTTTCAGCGCCGATATTACTTTTCTACTTTCAGATCTAATTTCATCTTCTAATCCGATAATTCCAATTATTTTTTCTTCATTTCCAACTAGGATTATGCTCATTCCTTGACTGTGAAGTTCATGTAATTCTTTAGGTATTTGAATGCCTTTCTCTTTGAATAGTTTAACATTTCCCACATAGTATTTTTCTCCATTTATTTTTCCTCTTCCTCCCTTTCCTGAAAAATATTTGTAGTTGGAGACTTCCATTAATTTTGCACCTATGTTTTCAGCTCCACTTACTATGGCTTTTGCAACTGGATGGTTTGAAAATTTATCTAGAGATGCTGCGATGCTGAGAATTTCTTTGGGATTTTTCGAGTTTAGGGGGATGATCTTTGAGACTTTAAGTTTTCCTTTCGTTATTGTTCCTGTTTTGTCGAATGCAACAGTGTCGATGTATCCTAAATGTTCCAAGTATTTTCCTCCTTTTATTAATATTCCATTTCTAGCTGCACATGTAAGTCCAGAATACATGGTTATTGGAGTTGAAAGGGCAAATGCACATGGACATGAAACTACAAGTAGAATTAATCCTCTATAAATCCATGTAGTGTATGTTCCTCCAAGTATTAGTGGCGGAATAATCATAGTTAACATGCTTAAAACTATGATTGTGGGAGTGTAGATTTGGGAGAAGCGTTCAACTAACATTTCAATATTTGACTTCTCTTTTTTAGCTTTCTCTAGGAGATCTATAATTTTTCTTAGGAGGGTTTGTTCGGATCGATGGTCAACTCTTATCTTTAGGAAGCTGTTAACATTGTATGTGCCTGCAAAGACTCTATCGCCAACTTTTTTATCAACCGGTATTGATTCCCCTGTAAGAAGAGATTCGTCAACTGCAGATGATCCTTCAATTACCGTGCCATCTAAGGGTATTTCATCTCCAGGCCTTATAATGATAATTTCGCCTTTGCGAACGTTTTCAACTTCAACTTCAACTTCCAATCCATTTCTAATTACGTTGGCTTTGATCGGCTGTTTCTCCATGAGCATTTCAATACTTCTTCTAGCGTTATCTGAAGCATATTCTTCTAGGAAGTTTGCTATGCTAAATAGGAAGATGACTACTCCTCCTTCTGCATATTCACCTATAATTAATGCGCCTAAAGCGGCTATGAATACTAAAAATTCGATATAAATTCTTCTCTTGTAAAAAAGTTTTCTTAAACCATCGATGATTATTTTTCTTCCACAAAGCAGTATAACTGAAATGAAAAGTAGTAATGAAAGTATATTGTTAAAATTTGTCCAGGTAAAATATAAGCCTAAAATTAGAAGTATGCCTCCAAGTAGGGTTTGCACTATGAAGGGCTTATAATTTGATTTCCCTTTGACTATATCTTTTAAATTGATGCTGCAGGCTTCACATTCATCTGTATGGGGCAAAACTTTCCACCTTAAAGCAACTATACAAAGTAAAGTATTTAAATACCTGCTATCCATAAGTATAGTGAAGTGAAATCCAGTTCCAATGAGAATATATGCTTCTGCCCTTTGTATGGTATATTAGATGTTATAGCAAGAAAGTGGGCTTTACTGATAATTGCTATATTGGGAAATGAGGGGTGTAAAGGATTCAATGAACTTTACAAAGAGTTGAAGGGTATAAGTCCTAGAACATTATCTAAAAATTTGAAGGAACTTGCAAAGCATAAGCTGCTGATAAGAAAGATTGTATCTTCGAATCCTCCCAGAGTGAAATACTGTTTATCTGATGACGGCTGGAAACTAAGAGAAAGTTTAATACCGCTTTTAATTTGGGTTTCGGAGAGGAATGGACATTCAGCTGAATGGTGTCCCATCAAAATGAAAGCTAAACATAAAATATAATAATGTTTAATGATTATTTTGTGGAAGTGTTATGGTTATGTCTGGTTACAACCCTTTCGCCTTCAATTTTTTCGGATTGTTTTTAGGTCCAATTGGACTGCTAATACTAATTGTTTTATTATTTTTGGTTGGAGGTTTAATAATTCTTTTGATAGGTGCAGCCATATTCTTTTTGCCAGCTTTAATTGTTGCAGCCATTGTGTGGTTTATATCGGGCAGTAGATTCCTTGCAGGCATTGCTTTTCTAATTATAGCTTTGCTGGCATTTCTAAAAAAGTATGGGTTTTTCAGTTTATTTTAAATATTCAATTAAAATTTATACTCATCTATATGTTCCTGTCG
>JANZKD010000119.1 GCA_025061245.1 Candidatus Culexmicrobium profundum | reverse complement strand
TGGAGAGAAAACATTTAGAGCACCCATCATAATCTACAATGGTAACGTTAAAAATCTATTCAACCTAGTTGAAGAAAAATTATTCTCAGAAGACTTCGTTAAGGAAATAAAAGAGTTAAAGCCATCAGTAACTGCCTTCGCAGTATACTTAGGCGTTGACCTCGACTTGAAGAAATATTCTCCATTAATCAAGGATTTAAATGAAAATATCAGTATATTCATTAATTCAAACCTAGATAGCAATTTAGCTCCAAGAGGAAGATCAAGCGTAACAATACTATCACTACTACCTCCAAGCTCATATAATGAATTTAATGAAAAGAGTGGTTGGAAATATAGAGTTAAGAAATGGGAATTTGCAGACAAGCTAATTGAAAAAGCTGAAAAAACCATTCCCAACTTAAAGGACTCCATAATCATTAAGGATGCCGCCACTCCAAAAACCTTTGAACGCTGCACTTTAAATTGGATGGGTGCAATATATGCCTTCGATCAATCCATGGATGCACCTAAAAGACCATACTTCAAAACACCTATTAGAGGATTATATTTAGCTGGTGCCTCCACTTTCCCCGGAGCAGGTATAGAAGCCGTAGTAATTTCAGGTATAATTTGCTTCCATGACATTCTCGGATGGAAATCCTAATTCCATTAACCTTTTCACTTTCAAATTAACTTGTAATTTAATTCAGAAATTCACTGAGTCATGCTTTTATGTCGTATATTATTTCGAATTCTCTTACTTTTTCCGTATTCTTCTTAATCCATCTCTCAACATAACTACAATTAACTATCAGCTTCCTTACATTCATTTCTTTCGCATACCTAATTACTTCATCCACTATCCTCCCTGCTAGCCCCAAGCCTCTATATTCAGGCGGCGTATAGGTACTTATCAGATACATTGAATCCCCTTCAAGCTTAAATCTATGATATGCCCTCTTTCCCGGCTCAATTTCAATATAAAATAAATCGCCCTTACTTTTCTTCACTGATTTAAGTTTAGCCTTTATTGATTTAACATATTTATTTGCATTTAATGCTGCTACTGCTCCATCCCCTGCAGCTACAACCACTTGTAAACCCCTACCTGTACAGTCTCCTGCAGCATATACGCCGGGTATATTTGTTTCTTGATTCAAGTTTACTTTTATAAATCCAATTCTATCAAGCTCTAATCCTGCCTTCCTAAAAATCTCTGTTTTTGGTTCATCTCCTTTAACTATGAAAACTGCTGAAACAGGTATTTGCCATACTTGATTCCCATCCTTAACTTTGATTGCTGAAACATTTTCCTCTCCAATTATTTCAGTTAACTCTGCATTTACAATTTCAATTTTCCCATTTTGCTTTACTCTTTCAATTAATGTTTCAGGTGCTTCAATTTCTTCTCCATCAGTCACTAAGTATACTCTGTTTACTATACTGGAAAGAAATAATGACTCTTCAAGGGCTTTCTCCTCATTTCCAATTACAGCTACATTTCTACCTCTAAATATTGGGCCGTCGCATACTGCACAGTAGCTTACACCCTTACCGATAAATTTGGCTTCACCAGGCTTCAAAGCCTTCTTCTTCTCCAGTCCTGTAGCGATAATAATTGCAAGTGCAGTATACTCTCCCTCCCTTGTCTTAACCTTCTTTACTTTACCTTTAAGCTCTAAGTCAACTACTGCCTCTGGATATTTTATCTCAGCTCCAAATTTTTGTGCCTGTTGAAACATTTTATAGGCTAACTCTAAACCATTAATTGGTTCAGATATTCCAGGAAAATTTTCTAGGTGGGGTATTTCACCCAGTTTACCACCTGGCGCCTTTTTCTCTAATACTAATGTTTTTAATCCAGCTCTAGTAGCATAAATAGCAGCTGATAATCCAGCAGGTCCACCGCCAATAATTATGACATCATACATGACCATTCAATCACCCATATAAAATTCAGTTTATGATATACATATGACGTAATACATATAATTTTTACAGCAGATTACTTGTTACCTGTCGAAAATCACTTTAGATTTCCTTGGGTTTTATGAAGTTTAGCCCCAGCCTCTTTAACACTTCAGTCAAGTATATTTGCTGAGCACTTCTCTCAACCATACATGTCAATCTATAAGCTATTTCAAGTGTTTGTGCTGCTGTAAATGTTCCATGCCCCCTAACTATTACTGCATGATGCCTCTTTAGTGCTGATGCAACATTTACTGCCAGCTCTCTTGAACCAGCTCTACCCTCTACTATTGGAATTACTCTAAGTACATGGCTTGCCTCTGCATCTATTGGTTCCATTTTTTCATGGAAGAATGAAATAGCTATTGCATATGGACTGTGAACATGCATGACTGCTAAATTTTTCGTCTGCCTATATATTTCTCTATGAACTATAGTTTCTGTTGATGATATAGCATCAAAACTTGTAGGCTCTCTTAAACTAACTTCTATTACATCTTCAAGTCTAATGTCTTCAAGGGTGCATCCATGTCTCGTTATATACATTTTATCTCCAGATCTAATACTTATATTTCCTCCATGCCCAGCTACATAACCCTTCTCACTTAATTTTCGACCATATATTTTGAATAATCTATAGCATTCTTCTTTAAGATTCATATGCTAACCCACTCTAGACCAAGTTCTCTAAGTTTCTCTAGTTTAGGTTTCCCTCTGTTACTCCATCCTCTAACCTCATAATATTTTTCAATCATTTCACTTAGAGGTATCTCTCTCATTAATCTACTTGGAAGCTTATCACTCTCATTTGTGAAACCCTCTCTAATATTAAATAATCTCTCTAAATTCCATATCCTCTCCCCTGTCTTCAATAGTTTCCCTCTATCAAACTCAATTCCAGTCACTGCTGTTAGGATATGAGTTATGAATTCATCATCCAACTCCAATGTTATAAATTTACATAATACCAGTGAATCTATTACCGCTAAGAAATCTTGATTTAACGCCACCAAATCTGGCTTAAACATTAGTGTTCTTCTCTCTATTAAGATTGGCAACCCAAGTACTTCCATTGATATCATATATGATCTTAAATGGCATCCACCTCTATTTGACGTTGCATAAGCGAGTGCTTGTCCATATACTTCCCTTGGATCATATGCAGGTAACTCTAATCCCTTAACCGTCATTGCAATACCACTAGCATTAAAATGTCTAGCTAATCTTTCTGCACCGAGTGAAGCCAATTTACCAATACTAACCCTATTCACTATTTTAATTAACACTTCTTTAACTACTTCAAAATCACCCCACTCTATTTTTGCTTCTCCCAGTATACCACTTTCACTTAACTCCATTAAACATGCCATGACTCCACCTGTACTTATAGTGTCAAGTCCATATTCATTACAAAGCATATTTACATATGCAACTTTCTCTAAACTATCCAATTGACAGTTTATTCCCAAAGCCCATAGAGATTCAAATTCAGGGCCATGTGTTTCAATTTCATTAAATTTAGTTGTAAATTTACATGCAATTGGACACATTGGACAAGCTCTACGCCTTATAGCATACCTACTTATATTCTCCCCCGAAAATATCTCTGCTTTCACCCATTTTCTCTCATTAAAATTTTTTGTAGGTAGCGCATTTATTTCATCGATTACGCGTACTAGAAATGGTGTTCCAAACCTTGGTAGAGCTTTCCCTGTAACTGGATTCATCTTCACTCTTTTAATCGCTTCCTCCCTCAACTTCATTAGTTGTTCCTCATTAAACACAGAAACTTTCCTATCCCCCCTAATTGC
>JANZKD010000165.1 GCA_025061245.1 Candidatus Culexmicrobium profundum | reverse complement strand
CCAACTCCACCGTCTCTATATCTTTCACCAAGCTTCATTTTGAAGTATTCTCTCGCATTCTCCCCTGTGCAGTGTAGTGGGTATACTTCTTTGATGTCTAGGTTTAGGAATGTTTCTACAATTCTCTTCAATCTATACTCACTTGCTCCTCCTAGGTGGAATCCACCTATCACGGCGTATATGGGTTTTCCAGTTATGTTATGTGCGTATGAAACTATTTTCTCGATTTTTGGATGTGAGCATCCAACTATTACTATTAATCCTTTCCCCTTGACGTTTATTATTAGTGATTGCTCGTAGGGTGGACCGTATAGTTCTCCTATGGTTGCTACTCCATCGAATATTTCCATTGGTCCATTTACTTCGATCACGTTTAATCCAATGTTTCTGATTTCCTGTATTACTATTCTAGATGACTTGGATGGTATGTAGACTTTTGTGTTTGGATTCATTTCAGCTATGTATGGTAGTCCTCCTGTGTGGTCTCCATGTTCATGTGATATTATTACTGCATTTATTTCTGTTATGTCTATTCCAAGTTGCCTTGAATTGTGTTCTAGTGTGTATGGGTCTGGCCCTGTGTCGAACAATAGTTTCTTGCCGTCTACTTCTATTAGCATGCTTATTCCCCATGCTGTCATTAGCTTTCTATTGCCTGGATTGTTGTCTACTATTACTGTTATTTTGAGCTTGTTTACCTCTGACACTTTAATTTTCTCCTGTTTGGGTGTTGGATGTTTTGTTGGTGTTAGGCTTACTGCTAGGATTATTAGGAATGCTGTTAATATTATGATTACTTGGTATATTGTTTTCATTTACTACACTTCACTTATGGGAGCTCATCTTTTTCATGTGTGAATACGTAGGCTATATTTGCTCCTGTTTGTACTGCTTGTAGGCTTCCTGATGTTCCAAGTGTTTGTCCGCATGGATATGCCCATGTATATCCATCTACTGGCATTTTTACTTCTTCTATTACTTCTCCATATAGGTTGTAGATTTCAGCCACCTTCTCTCCCTTTCTTATGAATTCTCCTGGTTTCTTGAAGAATCTTATTAATCCTCCCTTATTTGCACGTAGGATGCCGTAGAATCTATTTGTTCCCGGTATTATGGTTATGCCTGTTTGTGGCTCTATTTCTCCTTCAATCATTTTGAATTCCTTCATTATGTTTAGTATTGCTCTTACTCCAACTGTTGTTGATGGTTCTGATATCCATCTTCCATCTATTAATTCGAATAGTAGGACTGGTATTCCATTTCTAGCCGCTAGGTTGCCTAGGGTTGGGGGTGCATCTTCTCCTACTGGTTCTTCTGATACTATGGTTGTTACTCCAGCTGCCTTTGCCATTCTAATTATTTTCTCCCTTGTTTTGGGGTTTCCAATGTTTATCCATTGATATATTAGTGAGTCTGGCCTTGTGTTGCAGTGTATGTTTACTATTAAGTCTGCTTTGCTCCATGCCTCACTCCATAGTGCATATGCTAGTCTTTCAGTTGTATTTCCGTTTGGGCGGTCTGCTCTTACTCTTCCTACGTCTAGGTTGTCTATCCATGATAGGTATTGGTGGTGCATGTAGGCTAGTGGGTTTCCAACTGGAATGCCTATTATTGCTCCTTTAAGCTTGCTTGGCTTCACTTCTTTTAGCATTACTCTGTGGATTACCTCTATTCCCTGGATTTCTATTCCATGTTGAGTTGACATTAATAGTAGTGTTGGTCCATCTTCAACTCCATTCATTACTATTACTGGTATGTCTATGCTTACATTGTTTATTAGTTCTACACCTTTAATTACTCCCTTCTTTAGTTCTCCTCTCTTTACAGTAATATTTCCTACTTTAATTTCCTCTGGCATGTTCTTTCTCCATTAAATAGTTTTCTTTTAATTGAATAAAAAGGTTTTAGTGGTTTATTCTAGTGGTGTGTGTTTCATTATGAAGCTTATTACTTCGCTTTCAATGTTTACTCTGTTTCTTATTTTTGCTAGTCCATGTCCCTCATCAATTATTCTTATGAATTTTACTTCTCTACCTAGGCTTTCAAGTTTTTCTACTAGTTGTTCTGCTTCTGTTACTGGTACTCTTGGGTCGTGGTGTCCGTGTATTATTAGTAGTGGAGCCTTTATTTTTTCTACATGTGTTATTGGGCTTATTTTTAGTAGCATTTCATAGTCTTTTTCTGGGTGGCCGTATTCTGGTATTCTATATTTCCTTCTCCATGGACCAGTGTTTCTTAGGAATGTTACTAGGCTTGACATTCCAACTCTCTCTACTCCGCAGCTCCAGTAGTCTGGGTATAGGGCTAGGCTCATTAGGGTTGCATAGCCTCCATAGGAGACTCCTGTTACTGCTACTCGCTTATATTCTGTTAATCCCTCTTTTACGGCCCAGTCTACTATGGCTCCTATATCCTTTAGTGATGATAATCGTTTCTCTCTGTCGTCTAGGTGGATGAATGTTTTTCCATATCCTCTTGATCCTCTAAAGTTTGGTGATAGTATTAGGTAGCCTAGTTTTACTAGTATTTGTGGTAGTGTTTGGAATCTTGGTCTCATCTGGCTTTCTGGGCCGCCGTGTATTATTACTACTGCTGGGTAGGGTGGTTTTCCCTTTGTTGGCTTCCATATTAGTGCTGGTATTTTCATTCCATCATAGCTTTCATACCATATGTGTTCTGGTATTATCATTGACTTCATGTCTAAGCCGTATTTTGGTGAGTGGGTTAACTGTTTTACTTTTCCTTCCCTGTGGATTAGTATTTCATTTCCTATTTTTGGCCCTGAAATTGAGAAGGCTAATCCCATTCTTCCCCATGAAATCTTCATTATGACTCCTGCTGGAACCTTTATTTCACTTATTTCTGAGAAGTCTATTGGGGCTATGTATAGTTTTGAGAATCCATCTACATTTGCTGTGAAGGCTATTTTCTTTTTGTCTGGTGATAGGCTTATTGCTTCAATGTCATGGTTGACTGCGTATATGTATTTCCATTTCCTTTTGCTTATATTGTATACTGCTATTCCTAGGTATTCTCTATCTTGATTTGATATGTATATGAATTTTTCATCGTCTAGTTTTATTGGTGATAGGTTTAATGCTTCTCCTTCATGTTTAGTTAGGTTTACTAGCTTCTTTTCCTTCATGTGGTAGAGTTGTAGGTCACTGTCTAGATTTGTGTTGTCATGTCTTATTATTAGGTGTTGATCATCCATCCATTCTTCAACTCTATTTCTTCCCTCCATTTCCATTATTGGGCCCTCTACACCCTTTTCATATGTGTATAGGTATAGATCGAAGTCTATTCCATTTCTATTGTTTGATGTGAATCCCATTACTATTCCATTGCTATTCCATGCTCCTGGATTATTTATGTCTGTGTTGTCTCCTGCTATGTGGGTTAGCCTTCTATTCTTTATGTCGTATACATGTATTTTCCATCTCTCATTTCCCTTATCATCACTTGCAGTTGCAAGTAATCCTCTACTACTTAATGTCATTTCACCAACTCGATTATCTATTGGGAATAGGATGTCTCCCTTCTCTCCATCATATATCCAGGGGACTGGAAATCCAGTTATATCACTTAGATAGATTATGTATTCTTCCTCTTTTGAAGCTATTGGATTTGCTGATGACCTTACACTTAGGAAGCGTCTAATTTCAAGTATTTGCTCCTCATATTTTAGGGGTTTTAAAAATTCCTTCTCCAAAATCCCACCAACACTTAATATAATATTAAATGGTATATTACATTTAACGA
>JANZKD010000275.1 GCA_025061245.1 Candidatus Culexmicrobium profundum | reverse complement strand
TTTTAGTACTATTGATGCATATAGTCCTCCGTTTGGTGAATGCCATTTTCTTTTATGTCTTCCATAACCTTCGGTTTGCTCTTTAGCAATTACTATGAATTTATCGCTTTTGGTTTCATGTATCAGTTTTCTAGCTACCTTTTGTGTGGAGCTTACTTTTTCAAATCTATATATTTTCATTGCTTCTCTTTCTCTACTATATTTGACATTGGTTTTAATTGAATTCCCTTTTCTGGCAGTTCTTCGTATAATCTTCTAGCTATTTCAACGGCTCCTGGGGTGTCTCCATGAACGCATATTGTATCTATTTCTCCTATTCTGACTGTTTTTCCATCAATTGAATAGGTTATTCCTTCCGTAATCATCTTTACTGCTCTTTCTAAAACTTTTTCCGGGTCTTCTATTACTGCTCCTTTAATTTTTCTTGGGGTTAGTGTTCCATCTGGATTATATGCTCTATCTGCAAAGGCTTCTCTTGCAACCTTTAAGCCATATTTTTCTCCAGCAGTAATTAGATGAGAGTTGGCTAGTCCAACTAAAATTAAATTGTCATCGTATTGGGCTATGGCTCTTGCTATTGCTTCAGCTATTTCTATGTTAACTGCTGCTTTATTATAGAGTGCTCCATGGGGCTTTACATGTTGTAACTTGACTTTTGCTGCTCTTGCAAAAGCGTCTAAGGCGCCTATTTGATACAATGTATACTCTTCTACTTCGCTGGGCTTTACTTCAATCCATCTTCTTCCAAAGCCTAATATGTCTGGTAGTCCTGGATGTGCTCCAACCTTTACATTGTATTTCCTAGCTAGTAATATTGTTTTCTTCATGGTTCCAGGGTCTCCTGCGTGAAAGCCGCATGCAATATTTGCTGATGTAATATATTGCATGACTTCTTCATCTAAACCAAGCTTATAGCGTCCAAAGCTTTCTCCTAAATCACAATTTAGGTCAACAAGATATCTTGGCATTATTTCACCAAAATAGCTTATACTCTACAAATATAAGGGATTATCTGCTAATGGAATATGAATGTCAATTTCAAAATTTGAGAAGACGTATGAGCTGGGCTTCGACATATTTCCTGAGCACTATATTCCATATTTAAATTTTGTTGAGCGTCGATGTATCGAGAAGTATGGTCGAAGCATTTCATCGATTGAGGTTTTAAGTGAAGTTAAAACTTTGAAGTTAAATGTTATAGATGAAGATAGGGATGCAAGTTATGATATAGCTCTAATTGCCGAGAGAAAGCCAAAGCTAATTATACGCTCATCTAAACCTGTTTCAACTGAAGTTTTTCTAGATTTTGCCATTGACTTCCAATTTTTCACATATCAATTTACTTCATTTTCAAATGAAGGTACCTTGGGTTTAGTGTTTATTCCTGGTCTTCCAATAATTCCTTTAAGGCAGCTTTCTCTTGGGAAGCAAATTTTAGCTAAGATTTTTAGTGGAAATTTATTGATGCTATATCTGATTTTACTTTTCTTTGGGTACTTAATGTTTGTAGCCTTTAGGGAATATGCTCCAATAGCCATTGTTGCCTCTCAATTTATATTATTTCTTTCTGCCCCAAAATTACTGTCATATGTTGGAGATTGGATTTTGTCTCCAGAAAATAGGGATATTCATGTGGCAATATGTAAAATTCCTATCAATAACTTTAGAGAACTCGTTACTAAGCGGTGGAATGAAATTAAAGAGATTAAGCGTAAAATTTATGAGAGAACCTTTGGTAAGGGTATGCCTTTATCGCCAGAGATTGTTAGTGAAGTTTTAGAGAGGTGGAATGTTAAGTGTCCATCAAGTAAGGTTAATATTAGGACAATTCATCTGTATGATTTGATTGAGGAGGTAGTTAGGGTCTATAATGTTCCTATGCCTAAAACAATTATAGCTAATACTTTTATACCAAATGCTGCTACAACTGGACCTATCCTACGGTATACGAATTTACTTGTGACCACTGGTTTAACTTTGACTCTAAATGATGATGAAATAAAAGCAGTTATAGGTCATGAGTTAAGTCATGCAATTAATCGAGATCCATTAATGCTATTCATATTCACTAGCATTGAATATTTAATTAGGGTTTATGTTTTATGGGGATTGAAGTGGCCTTTCGACTTAATATATTTCTTCTTTTCAATAACTGCCCTATACTTTGTAGCTAAATTTTTGGAGGCTAGAGCCGACTTAGAAGCTGCCTATAAACTTAAATCTCATAAGACCTTGATTAATGCATTGATGAAGATAGGTTTCTATCGTCTCTTCTATGAAAGATATAAGAGCTATAGGCTTCAGAGATGGATTGGATGGGATCCGCATCCACCTGTATACTTTAGGATTTTAAGGCTTGAGAAAATTGATTTAAGTAGGAAGCCGAAGTCATTTATTTTAAAGTCTGCTAGGGACTGTATTTCAGGATTTATCTCGACGATCATCTCCTAACCTTAATGACGTTGAGCCAGTCTGGTATCCATTTCTTCTTAACCATCATCTCATAAGTTCTCCAAATTCGTTTCTCAGTTACATAGCTTGTTTTCATTCCCTTAGCTTTTAATTCATTTAAGATTGCTTCATATAATTCTTCAGGTTTCCAAACCAAGCCTTCTTTAAATGCTTTATAAATTGCTTTTCTTATATCGGAATTTTTAGGATAACCCTTTATTCTCATCGTTATATTAGGCGGTGATCTTAATACTAATATTTTCTCCTTCTTCGTTTAATGGGTTTTTCAATTACAACTGCAACTTCAATTGGACAATCCACATTAATTTTCTTCTTCCAGTCTTTTCCAATAGCCATTAAAGTGAATATTCCCTCCAATTTTCCTCTAGATTTTCTAACTAAATTTGTTAATGCTTTAAGAGTTTTACCCGTCCTTATTATATCATCGACAATCAACACACTATCTGCAGATCTAATTGCTCCCTTTGGAATATAGAGTGTAGTTAATTTTGCTGGGCTTTCAGATGGATAGGACTCCTCAATAAATTCTCTAATCCCAACATCCTTCGACCTCTTCGCCACAATTAAAGGTACTTCTAATATACTTGCAACTATTGTTGCCAATGGTACGCCATCAACTGCCGCCGTCATAACCTTATTTATTCTATGACCTGCAAATCTCATACATACATGCTGTGCCGTATGAGTTAAAATGTAAGGATCATAAATCACACCTGTAATGTCAATATATCCATCAGGTGTAAATCTCAATCTCTTCATAATTAGGGAATTTAAACTTTCAAGTTTCTCTAATGCCTTCCAAAGCCTTAGAGCCGTTTCTTCACTAGGTAGAACTGAACCCCTAACATATCTACATAAGACGGCCTCAGGAAGACCTGTATATTTGGCTAATTCACTGTAGGGATAAGATTTCTTAATTAATCTCAATTTCTCCACAGTCATTAATCTTATCTTTAAGCTATCGAACCTTGTAGACATTCCCTTTCACCGTCAATAGTTAAAATTATTTATGTCTCTATACCATTAATAGCCTTATCCATGTAAAACTTTTATATTAAGTGATAATTTCTATAGAAGCTTCTCCTAACTTACTTCCTAACATTTTAACGCTTTTTAACTTTGAAGAAATATAACACCAAAATTAAAGAAACTATGCCTACTATCAAGATAACATATCCAATAAATTGAGTAGATGTTGAAGGTAATTTATAACCTTTCTCAACAATTTTAAATTTGATTTTGATGTTGTCAATAAGTTTTCCAGGAATATTGGTTTCTCCACCAAGAATATCATTAGTAAT
>JANZKD010000134.1 GCA_025061245.1 Candidatus Culexmicrobium profundum | reverse complement strand
TCCAAAGCAGACTAAAATCAATCCAAAAAGAAATAGAAGCATTTAAAAAAGAACTCAAAAAATATGAAGAAAAATATAAGCTAACAACAAGCAAATTCGTAAAACTATATGAAAAAGCAATGAAAGCACAAGTAAAATGGTTCCTCCCACCACAAGCCGACATAGACTCAATAGACTGGTACGCCCAAGCACTAAAACTAAAAGAACTAAAAGAAGAAGCAAGTTATCTAAAAGAACTAATAAACAAACTAAAACAAAAAATTACTAAAAACATCAATCCAAGACACACAAAGCGGCTTTAGAGCGTTCAGTAAAAAGCATTAAAAGAGATGCAACAACTAGAATCAACAGGATGCGGAATAGAAAACGAACAAATAGCAATCGCAAAAACCAAAAATAATAGAAGTTCCAATAACCTTCAAATATGGAAACCATATACCGACGGAGGAACAGTAATCTTAAAAATTAAAAGGATAGTACAAGAATAACAGGGCGTAATTGAATAATGAAGTTAATTGTAGTTAACTATTTATAGCATAGAACCCTACAAGATATTGACTATGACAAGTCAAATAAAAACACAGAAAATTCGCAGATTAATGGAAGATGTAGCCATGAAACATGAATTACTCTCAAGTCCATATAGAGTCGCCATACTATCCATAGTTAAATCTCTAGATGAAGCTAAATGGAGCCAAATTAAGAAAATTATTGAGGAAATCTATGGAAGCATAAACCCCAACACATTAGCCTTCCACATCAAAAAACTCATTAACTCAGGACTATTACTAAGAAAAGGTTCAATGGAATCCCCAATATACGTTGTAAAATCAACAAGCGAAATCATAAAAGAAATAGATGAAATAGCAAAAATCTTAAGGGAACGTGAGTAAATTATGAGCACCACTGAAATAATTAAGTTAAAGAAAGTTCTTATAAAAATATTAAAAGAATGGAGAGGCCTTACTTTCCTATCCTCTGATGAATTAAAGATAGAGAACTTTAAAAAATATGATGATAAATACGAATTTTCAGGCAAGTATGAATACACCACTCTCTTCGGCCTCACCATTGAATCCGGAGAATTCAAAATAATCTTAGACAAAAACCTTAAACCCATATCTGTAAATATCAAACCAACAGAAAAACATTAATTCAAAATTAAACTAGAACACCTAAATGAGAAGAGAAAATTTAAACTTCAATAAGCAAACTTAATATGGTACAAGGCTAAAGCTAAATTAAATTGGTGAAATAGATGTCAAGAGAAGTCACGTCAACCCTCATAAAATTCAATAAAGACTATAAATGGTTCTTACAAAACCGAGAAAAACTTCTATACAAATATGAAAACAAATGGGTAGCAATTCAAAACCAAAAAGTCCTAGACTCAAACGAAAACCTAACAAAATTAATTGAAAAACTAAAAGCCAAAGGGCTACCACCAGAACAAATCCTCATACAATACGTTTCAAAGAAACCAATAGAGGCCATACTTTGAAAATACAAGGCTACATAAACTATGCATACCATCCTCCAGCCCCATTCATAGTTGCAGCAATAAACATTCAAAAGTTAAACATAAAAGCTACAATACCATTCCTAATCGATACTGGAGCTTCAAACACCATGATCCTCTGGGGAGACCTAGAACGGCTCGAAATAAACATCAACAAAATTAAACCACAAAGAGACTTTTCAAGTCTAGGAGGACTAATCAAAGCCACACCACTAAACTCCACAATAACATTCATAACAGAAAGTGGAGAAGCAATCAAGAAAACCTTAAAATCTATATCGTTGCAAGCAAATGTCCACACCCCAAATTAAAACTTCTCCCAAGCATAATGGGAAGAGACCTAATCAATAAATACAAACTAATCTACAATCATAACAACAAAGAACTATACCTAGAAAGATAAATCTGCCAAAGCATCATAAAATCCTAGTTACAGGTGAAGCAGGCTTCATGGGAAGCCACCTAGTAGACACATCAATGCAACATAAGAAATAATATTAATCAAAATTCCAATTAACTTGCTAGAGAGGATACATAATGGAAAAAGTTATTGAAGCAATATATGAAGACGGAGTATTCAAACCACTAAAAAAGATAAACCTCCCCAAAGGCATCAAAGTAAAATTAAAAATTCTAAAAAACTCAAAGGAACTAGCAAATACAATCAAAAAACTATCCAAAGAATACACACACGTAAAAAAAGACCCACTAAAAAACTTTCTCAAACAACGAAGATGATCATAATAGACACATCCACATTTATCGACGCCATAATACCCTTCAAAAAAGATAGACATAAAATCTCACTAAATCTCCTAAATAAAATATCACAATTAAATCTCATAATCTATGAACCAAAAATATTCATCATAGAATTAAGTGGAGTCCTAACAAGATACAAACCCAAAGAAGCAGTCATAAACCATTTAAATAAAATAATACCAGCCATAAACCTAATCGAATACAATGAAATACACAACCTTGCACTCGAAATAGCCCTACAAACAAGTTGCAGAGCAATTGACGCACTATTCATGGCATCAGCCAAACACACAAATTCAATCCTAATCTCAAACGACAAAACACAAATAAAAAACGCTAAAAAAGCAAACATAGAAGCCTACTACCTCCCCAAAGAACACACAACAGCAATAAAAAGAATAGAAAAATATAAACAATCAAGCTAAAACAAATGAGAATCATAGTAACAGGTGGAGCAGGTTTTATTGGAAGCCACCTAGTAGATGTATTAATGCAACAGGGACACCGTGTAACAGTGATAGACAACCTATCAAGCGGGAAAATGGAAACAATCATAAAACTAAAAATTAATATCCCTCCAAAAACATGGTAAAATGAGGAATACACATGACTGAAACAATAACACTACCAAAAGAACTACTCCAAAACCTAATAAAAAACCTAGACGAAATAAAATCAATACTAGAAACAATAGAAGAACTACTAGACAAAGAAGCTCTAAAAAGAATAAAAGAAGGAATAAAAGACTACAAAGAAAAAAGATACACAACAGCAAAAACAAAAGAAGAACTAAAAGAAATACTATTCAAATAAAATACAAAAGCTGATTTGAAATAATTCAAATTAACAATGAATAAAATAACTTATACAAATCATGCCCTACTAAGACTTAAAATTAGAGAAATCAATAAAGACGAGGTAGTACAAGCCATTAAATCTCCACTCCAACTATATCTAGACACTATAACTAAAAACCTAATAGCCATAAGTCCAAGAAGCATCAAGAAAAACCACTATCTCCTAATAGCATACACTATTGAAGATAACAATATTAAGGTAATAACAATTATAGATACTGTAAGCATAAACAAACTAGCTGAAAAACGTGTTAAGAAGGGAAGATGGGTGAAAATAAAATGAAAATCCACTATGACCCAGAAGTAGACATACTATACATAGTCATCAAGGAAGGACCAATAAAAGACACCATAGACATCAACGACGACATCTTCATAGAAATAGCAGAAGACGAAACCATAGCAGGAATAGAAATATGGAGAGCATCAAAAAACATAGCAGAGCCAATAGCAACAAAACTAGCAGAAAAAATCAAAAAAGCACTAGAAATAAAAGCATAAAGAAAACCATCATCATCGAAGCTCATAGCTGATAAAAACATCCATAATAGACATAAACAATCAAATAATCACAAAATGAAAACCAAACACACCAATACAACAGAATTAAAATCAAACTCTAAACATAACACATCCAAAATTAA
>JANZKD010000289.1 GCA_025061245.1 Candidatus Culexmicrobium profundum | reverse complement strand
GAAGATTCTCTCGATAGATGAATGGTATGCTCCCGTAGTGGATGATGAAAACGATTTCAAAGGGATTTTCGGATTTGAAAACTTCATCAGTTATATGGTCAAAACCAATCATAAAGCGAATCTGGAGCCCGTTGAGAAATACATGTCAAGGGAGATAATAACGGTAACTGTTACGGATGCTGTTTCAAAAGTTTGGGGATTTATGATAAAATACAATTATGATGGTTTTCCAGTGGTTGATGATGAAGGGAGACTTGTAGGTTTAATATCACAGTATGATCTGCTGAAACATGGAATCACTAGGATTCAGTTGGAGTCTCAGTCTGGACCTAAGATGGGGCCGAAGGTTGAAGGAATAATGTCTACACCACCTATAACGGTCCATCCGAAATCACTGATCAAGGAGGTTTCACGCTTAATTATTGACAGAAATATTGGAAGAGTACTAGTATTGGACAAGGGAGAACTGGTAGGCATAATTGATAGGGAGAATGTCTCCAGAGCATATCTTTCAACATAGTAAAGCTATTTTCCTCTCCTCTTTCTGAAGTAAAATAAATAGATTTATGGATTCACTCTAAGAGTACCTGTTTCCTTGTATGAGTATTTAACTTGTAACTTAATCTTCTTCTACAATCCTTACAGAGATACATGTATTTTGGAATATCCTCCTCAGCTATTTTCCTCGCCGTTTCATCGGTTAGATTCTTCATAATCCTTTCCACAATTACATTCAACTGTCTCTTCGGCGCTACAATCCCCCCGCAATTTTCACACTTATATAATTCAATCCTAACATTTACCTTAAGTTCATCTTTAACGGTAGATGCAAGTTCAAATTTATTGGTGAAGAATAAAGCCTCTTCTGGACATATCTCAACACATCTCCCACAAAATACGCATTTATTTAGATTGATCTCCAATAATCTATGATCTTCTTCGTCTTTGAAGATGTTTGCACCTGTGCTGCATTGGACTGTACATGCTGCACAACCAATGCATTTTTCATCATCAAATTGCGGCTTACCTCTAAGTCCATCTGGTATTTGACTATATTTTTCCTCTGGCTTTCCAGCTGGATACTTTATTGTTACAGGCTTCATTATAGCCGATAATGCCTCCTTAAATGCTTTCATCAAATTAAATCACCCCTATATAAACGAATATTAAGGATAGGATTATAGATAGGACTGATATCGGCCATACTCTAGTTATCATCCATTTAAATGCTTGATCAATTCTAAATCTTGGTGCTAATGCATTTATTATTGAAATTATGAACGTCATGATTAAGCATAGTATTATGAATGTTATGAAGTTTATAATCTTGTTTACTGGATTTATTGGCGGTAATATCTGCCCACCAGCTAGGAATAAATCTACAAATAAACCTATTAATATTGATGTTAGGAAATACTTTGATGTATATAGTAATGCTAGATATTTACCTGAATATTCTGTGAAGGGTCCAGCTACAATTTCAACTTCTGCATCTGGAATATCAAATGGTTTTAAGTGCAGTTTTCCAAGCAATCCTATGATGAAAGCTATTGCTGCTATTGGATTTAGAATTATATATGGAATTGAATTCAATTGATGGTTAACTATTTTTTGAATTGAAAGACTATTTGATAGTATTGCTATCGAAAATATAGATGAAACTAATGCAACCTCAACTGTAAACATCAACTCTGCTTCACGTCTCACTCCAACTTCACTCCATGGAGAACCACTTGCAACCGCACCTATAAGCCAGAATAATGTTACACCAACTATAAGATATATCAGGAAAATTATGTTTAATTCAAATTTACCTAGAAGTGTGAAGCCTCCGTATGAAATAAAATATGAAGCAATGAATATCAATAGAAAACTTATCCAAGGCGAAATTTTAAATAAAGTTTTATTTGCACTTTTAGGTATAATTGACTCCTTATATAACAATTTAAGAATGTCATATAATGGCTGAATTAATCTAGAAGTGCCAAGTAGCGGTTTTAATTCACTATACATTGACGTTAATGGTCCAAGTCTAAATTGGGCTCTAGCAAATATTTTTCTAATTTCATATGAAAACAGAATTCCCAATAAGAAAGATATTATTGGTATTAATATTAATGGAATGATTATCAAATTTATACCTCCAATTTCTTGAGAGCTAATCCTTTCATAAATTCATTATAACTTAAAATTGCCTTCTTACCCCTCTTATCATCTACAATTATTACTCTATCTGTACATGAAAAGCATGGATCTACACTCCCAATAATTATTGGTGCATCAGCTAAACTGTACCCCTTAAGCATGAATATTAGAGCTGAAATGTTACGGTAGCTTGGAGTTCTAATTCTAACTGTCTTTGGTATATTTGATCCATTTGAAGCTACATAATACAATAGTTCTCCTCTTGGTGCTTCCGTCTTTCTGATTGCTTCCCCTTCTGGGAAACCTTTTACTTCAACTTTAATTGGGCCTGAAATTCTCTTTAACGCGTCTAGACATTGTAGACAGATGTCTATTGATACTAGTATCTCCTTAACTCTAACAATTGTTCTTGCGAATACATCTTTACCTTCATCTACAATGATATCCCAAGTAGTATATTCTTCACTGTAAGCTGCATACGGGTTATCTTTTCTAACATCCATTTTCCACCCACTAGCTCTGGCTGTTGGTCCAACTGCACCTCCATCTTTAGCATCGTGAAGACTAAGTATGCCTATATCTTCAGTTCTAGCTCTAACAATACCATGGCTAACAACTATTTCAGCTAATTTTTCAACTTCTTTTTTAACATCTTTAAGTTTTTCTCTAGCCTTTCTTATTTGCTGATCATTGATATCTCTTCTTACTCCACTAATAGTTATTGCATCCATATGGACTCTATTTCCAGTTAAGAGTTCTGTACAATCTTGAACGTTCTCTCTAATTTTCCATGCCCACATTAAAAGTGTCTTAAAACCTATAAGTTCACCTGCAACTCCAAGCCATAGTAGGTGGCTATGAATTCTATTTAATTCTGCGAGTAGGGTTCTAATGTATTGGGCTCGATCGCTTGGAGTTATATTTGCAATTGCCTCTACAGCCATTGTAAATGTTAATGCATGTGGAGTGTTACATATACCGCAAACTCTACTCACAAGGAATATATCTTTCCAAAAGCTTCTTCTTTCAGCTAGTTTCATTATTCCTCTATGATTAAATCCAACTTTAATATCAACATCAATTACTTCTTCACCATCAACCTTAACTTTAAAATATCCCCCTTCAATCATTGCCGGGTGATATGGGCCAATTGGAAGAACACATTTTTTTCCAACTTTAACTGGTTTCCACTCTTCAGCTTTACTTTCAACTGGATCTGGCCATTCGTGCGGTAAGAATATATGTCTTGGATCAGGATGACCATCAAATTTGATTCCCAATAGCTCCATAGTTTCCCTCTCAGCCCATGAAACTTGATAGGTTATCTTTGATATTGATGGTGCAACTGCATGCTCTCTGGATAAATAAGTTTGAAGTATTATATGTGAATTAATACATAAATGATCTAAACCATAAACGTGAATTAATTTTAATCCCTTATAACCTTCATCTGAAGCAGTAATATGGATAAGTCTTCCATCAATTGAAAGTAAGTATTTAGCGGCATCAATAAGCTTATCAACTGAAGTTTCAATGTAAACATGCCTACCGTTCATATCTAATTTAACTATTTTAAAGTTTGGTGAAAGTATTTTTTCAAGTTCACTTAACACTTCATTTAGTTTGATCATAACTATCCACCTCCAATT
>JANZKD010000142.1 GCA_025061245.1 Candidatus Culexmicrobium profundum | reverse complement strand
CCTTTTTCTATAAACCAGAATAAATCAATCAGCTACGGCCCTTAAATTATTTTATGACAAGTCCTAAAATCAAGGCAGAAGATATGATCGATGCTATAGTTGAGTATGCAAATTTTTAGAAGAAAAAACTTAGGTGCTGCTAACCTAATCACCTTAGCATAAGTGCTTTTAGCCTTTCCAGTTTTGTCGAGCCAGCTATCAAGCGAAGAAGTTCTCCAAAGCCCAAGTGCACCCTAACATAATTGTAGAAGCAGACCCATGCAAGTAGAAGTCAAGAGGCTGCGAGGCGAATGAAAATATACGTCAAAGCCCTAAGCCTGCCCATGAAACGCATATAAACGCTCAACATAGCTACGAACACATCAACGGCAACCCTATGCTTAAGCCCAGCACCACAACAGAATGCTTGACACCATCAGTAATTACGAGCTTCATACCACGACGCCTAACTCACTAAGGAAGCTGTGGTCGCAAGCATATTTCTCGTCTAACTTAGGCATAAAGCTAGGAGCACCCCTACACTTTAGTCGAGTACTATCCAAGCCATATCCACTTATTGCTGACCTTCACCGTTGTCTCGTCGACGGTAACCTCTTTCACCTTCTTGACGCTTATCGCCTCAGCTACCTTCAACGCCAGCTTATGTACCACTTTCTGATGCTTCATGACTTCTAGTTGCGCCCGTGGATGTAAGTGCCCACGCTGTCTGACTTAGGCTTAGGCCCTGAGAGATATCGCATAAAGCATTATTTTAATGGAACCCGCTCTCTTTGTATGATCGCTGTTCTGGCCATAGCATTATAGTAGAGAGGACGAATCCTCACAAAAGCTTAAGTTGACAACACCAGACCTTGAGAAACAAGATATATTAGAAGTTTGCTCAAAGTAAAAAGAGGATGAGAATGAATAAGATTCTGATTACAATCGGGATCTTGGGAATATTGCTTCTCTCTGCCCTTCTAATAGCTTGGAAGATTGGAGAAAAAACATCAAAGTTCAATTACCATTTAGATGTAATTGAATTAAGAGGCAAGGATTACAAAACAAGACTGCTTGTTTTAAGCTTGCAGGGAATCGTGAATAGAAAGAAGCCAAGGTTATATGTCATGTGGGAAAGCAAGGATAAATTTGGAAACCCTTCCGAAGAATGGCTTAAATACTATGAATCAAAGGGCTGGATCAGCTATGAAGGGGTTTCTATTGAATCAGCCCTCAAAAAATATAAAGATGAAATAAAAGGATTCGTTGTTTATGATCCAAACTTCAGACATACAATTAACATAGCTACTACAATGGCAGGACTTTACGATGTCTTAATTGCCCATCCAGATTTTATTCCAATGCTAGAAGATCTTGGATTTGAAATGAGAGAAGATTTAAGGGGAAGATGGAAAGATAAATACGAAGCTTATGAATGGCAACTCAAAAATCTATTCCCTTACTGTAGCAAGGATATAATTGCCTCAGCAATGCCTGTAGAAAACCCAATAACTCACACGTTTGAGAAATGGATGATGAGGCCAATAAGAGATTATGTGATAATGAAAAGGGCTTGTTCTTTAGACTTAATCCCGGATGAGAAAATGCCAAGAGATTATGAATTGCTTGAGAAATACTACAGACAAATGAATCCCTACGCAATAGTTTTGGGTTATCCGTTCTCTAATTTGTTAGAAAGACCTCACGTGGAGCTTGCATCAAAACATGGCCTACTTGTTTTACTTGCACATGCTACATCTGTTAACTTCTCCATCCACTCACAAATGCCAGCAACCAAGATATATAAGCAAGACCACGTAACTAACGTTTCCCTTGAGCCAGATAAGATATACATAGCTTTTGCTATGAGCAATTTAGGATTGAATACTATGCAAGATCGCTATTATGGTGCTTGGGATGATCCGAAGAGGGGAAGCATTCCTGTAAGTTGGTGGCTTGACGCAATAACCATAGATTTCTGTCCTGGCATTATACAATATTACTTTGAAACAAAAACTAAAAATGACTTCTTTTACGGAGCCCATGTTGCTGGCAGGATAAGACCATCAGACTTCCCTGATCTAGAAAGTTATTTGAAGAGGGGAAAGAAATACCTTGAATATTGCGATTTAAACACAGTTGCTTTTTCCAACCATGGAAAGTATGATGAACAAGTGTTCAAAACTTATTCAGAGATATTAGACAATTGCATCGGATTCTTCTATGGATGGATGCCTGAATATGAATTTGGTAAAGGTGGTGATGTCTGGATCTTCAATAATAAGGTGTGGATTACTACAGCAGTTGGAGCAGAAAAAGAAATTCAAAAAACAGTTCAGAAAATTTCATCCTTCATAGAAGAACACAAAGAAAGACCCCTCTTCATGACAGTTCTAGTTATTTTAGGAAACTATCCAGACTTTACATTCCTTGAGCAAGTTAAAAAAGAAGTTGACAGACTCTATCCTAACCAAATTAAGTGGGTAAGAGGAGATGAATTAATTCTTTTAGCTAAGAAATCGATCTCTAACGATGGCTCAATTAATTCATGGGTTGATGAAAATGTAAGGCTAAATACGTTTACAAAGAAAAAGGAATTTATCATTAAATAAATTTTATATTTTATAAATTATAAAATATAAACATATGAAGAGCATAGTAGTTAGGGAAAATACCTATAGGCTGCTTGAAAAATTGAAAAAACAGGTAGATGCTAAAAGCTTTAATGAACTTTTAAGGAAACTGGCGTTCAAGGAGCTAGGTCTAGAGGAAGACATGTTCGGTATAGACAAGAATAGGCTAAAAGAGTTTACAGCTAGAGACAGAATGGAGGATAGGGAGTGGTAATATACGACACTTATGCTTGGGTCGAATACTTTAGAGGTAGTAACAAAGGAAAAATAGTCAGAGATCTATTAGAAGTTGAAAATGGGTATACACCATCAATAACTTTAGCCGAATTAGCCAGAAAATATCTGCGAGAAGGATTTACAGAAGAAGAACTACGCAAAAGATTAAGATTCATAGAAGCAAAAACAGTCATAATTCAGATAAACTCAGAAATAGCAATAAAGGCGGCCAAAATCTACCTACAACTCCACAATCATGCCCTCAAAGAAAAACTAAGAACACCAAGCCTAGCAGACGCAATAGTCTATGCCACCACAAAAACGCTAAACAAGAAACTAGTAACAGGCGACAAACTATTCCAAAAACTACCTGGCATAATTTATCTAGAATGAAACTCTCAATATAGTAAATAGACTTATTTTAGGAAAGCCATTATTAGAAGCATAATTTTATTGTGAAAGTTGAATTTTAAAATAGTAATAGTTTGGTTGAATCATCCAAGTTGGGGCTAATAGAAAGTTAAAGTATAAAAAGATAAGAATGAATTCACAATAAGAATTTAAGTAGGGTTATTGACTATGATGGTTTATTTAGCTGGATTTAAGGAGTTGAGTCTAATAGATTATCCAGCTGAACCCTCATGTGTTTTTTGGTTTGCTGGATGTAATTTTAGATGCCCATATTGCTATAATTTTTCATTTTGGAAGATGGAGGAAAGATATGCCATAGAGATTTTTAAGCTAAAGGAGTTAATGGAAAGGGCATCAGTACTATCGAGAGCATGTAAAGTTACTGGAGGAGAACCAACACTCCAACCAAAAGCACTAATAGAACTAGGATTAAAAGCACATGAAATTGACATGAAATTTGGTGTAGATACGAATGGCTCTAATCCAGAAGTTATTAGAGATTTAATGTTTAAGTATAGTTGTCTAGACCATCTAGCAGTCGATATAAAAGCCCCCCTCATTCCAGAATACTACAGAAGAGCAGTA
>JANZKD010000144.1 GCA_025061245.1 Candidatus Culexmicrobium profundum | reverse complement strand
AGAAATAGCAGAAATAGACGCTGAAATATTATTCAGCATCTTCAGTGAAAACATGACGCCAAAGCACTGGGAGAAAATTGCAGAAAAAACTTCAAAGAAAATTGAAGAGGGATTTCGAGGAATAGTTATAGCTCATGGAACAGATACAATGGGCTACACAGCTGCAGCACTAAGCTTCGCACTCCAAAAAACACCAATACCAATAGTACTAGTTGGATCGCAAAGATCATCAGATAGACCATCATCAGACGCTGCAATAAACTTAATTTGCGCCGTTACAGCTGCAAGAAAAGCACCATTCGCAGAAGTAGTCATAGTCATGCATGGAAGCTCAAGTGATGAATACTGCCTAGCCCATAGAGGAACCAAAGTTAGAAAATGCCATACAAGCAGAAGAGATGCATTCCAATCAATAAACTCAGAACCATTAGCAAAAATAACAGTTAAAGGAGAAATAGAAATGCTAACAGAAAAATACAATAAAAGACGCAGCGACAGAAAAGTTGAATTAAAAGCAAAATTCGATCCAAAAGTAGCATTAATCAAAACCTACCCAGGAATGACTGGTGAAATCATAGAATTCCTAACCGACAAGGGATATCATGGAATAGTGATAGAGGGAACAGGACTAGGACACACACCGGAAAGCATGTTCCCAGCCATAAAAAGAGCAATCGAAGAAGAAATAGCCATAGTAATGACATCCCAATGCCTATGGGGAAGAATAAACATGAACGTCTACAGAACAGGCGTAGAACTACTAAACATGGGAGTAATACCAGGAGAAGACATGCTACCAGAAACAGCCTACGTCAAGCTAATGTGGACTCTAGCACAAACAAGAAACTTGGAAGAAGTAAAAAGAATAATGCTAACCAACATAGCTGGAGAGATAAATCCAAGATCATCACACAAATACTTCATCTCAAACTGTAAAGGGTGACAGAAATGGAGGAAATAGACTATAATAAAATAGGCTTAAAAGTAGGACTAGAAATACACCAACAACTAGACACAAAACACAAGTTATTCTGCAACTGTCCAACCATCCTAAGAGACGACCCACCCCACAGAACAATAATTAGAAAACTAAGACCAACTCAAAGCGAACTAGGAGAAATAGATCCAGCAGCCCTATTCGAATTCAAGAAGGGTAGAATATACGTATATGAAACCTATGACGACACCATATGCCTAGTAGAACACGACGAAGAACCACCACACGACCTAAACCCAGAAGCACTAGAAATAGCACTACAAATAGCATTAATGCTCAATGCAAAACCAGTAGACGAAGTACATGTAATGAGAAAAATAGTGATAGACGGCTCCAATACAACAGGGTTCCAAAGAACAGCAATAATAGCCATGGGAGGATACATTGAAGATGAAGAAGGAAAAATAGAAATAAAAACAATATGCCTAGAAGAAGAAGCTGCAAGGAAAATAAGAGAAGAAGGCAACAAAACATACTATAGATTAGACAGACTGGGAATACCATTAATTGAAATAGCAACAGCACCAGAAATCAAAAACCCTGAACAAGCAAGAAGAGTAGCACTAAAAATAGGTCAAATAATGAGGGCAACTGGAAGAGTTAAAAGAGGAATTGGAACCATAAGACAAGACCTAAACATCTCAATACGAGGAGGAGCAAGAATAGAAATAAAAGGCGTACAAGAATTAAACCTAATACCAAAAATAGTGGAACTAGAAGTCCAAAGACAAATGAACCTACTAAAAATAAAAGAAGAACTACTATCAAGAGGACTAAAAGAAGAAGAACTAAAACTAAACTACCAAGATGTAACAGAGATATTTAAGAATACAAAGTCAAGACTAATAAGAAGACTACTAAACAAAGGAGCAACCATACTTGCATTAAAACTACCCAAATTCGCAGGTCTACTAGGAAGAGAAATACAACCCAACCGCCGACTAGCAACAGAAATGGCTGAAAGAGCAAGATTCTGGAGTGGAATCGGAGGAATTATCCACACAGATGAACTACCAAAATATGGAATAACAATCGAAGAAGTAAAGAAAATCAGAGAAGCAACCCAAGCCAACGAGAAAGACGCAGTAGTAATAGTTATCGGTGAAAAAGAAAGCTGCATAGAAGCCCTAAAATCAGTACTAGAAAGAGCCATAGAAGCCCTAAAAGGAGTGCCAGAAGAAACACGTGCAGCAAATAATGATGGAACAACAAGATACAGTAGACCAATGCCAGGAGCAGCAAGAATGTACCCAGAAACAGATGTAAGACCAATACCAATAACACAAGAATACATAGAAAAACTAAGAAAAACACTACCAGAAACCTATGAAAAGAAAATTAAAAGATTCATCAAACAATACAAGCTAAGTGAAAAACTAGCCAGAGAAATTGCAAGCTCAGACAAGGTAGAGTTATTCGAGGAAATAGTAAAAGAAGTAAAAGTCCCACCAACACTAATAGCATCAACCCTAGAATACACACTAAAAAGCCTAAAAAGGGAAGGAGTAAAGATAGAGAATATCACCAACCAAAAAATAAAAACAATCTTCAAATACATCGAACAAGGCAAAATAGTAAAAGAAGCCATACCTGAAATACTAAAATGGCTAGCTGAAAACCCAGACAAAAACATAGACACTGCACTAAAAGCATTAGGAGTAGAATTAATTCCAACTGAAGAATTAGAGAAAATAATAGATGAAATAATCAACAAAAACATCCAATTAATCAAAAGTAGAGGAATGAAGGCAATAGGCCCAATAATGGGAGAAGTAATGCGAAAAGTAAGAGGAAAAGCAGATGGAAAAAAGGTAAATGAAATAGTTAAAAACAAAGTAAAAGAAATAATATTAAACTAAAAAGTAAGACACGTTAACAATAATGTCAATTGGTGAAGTACTTTGATTAACCCGAAAGTTAAGGCCAGCAACTTAGGCTACAAAATTAGATATGTATCACACGAAGTAATTAAGGACTATAATGCATGCTACAACGTTATCTATAATGGCAAGCGCATTAAGCCGCCTGCAGCAGATAGGCTTGGAATTCCATTAAATGAGATATGGATTAGCGAGAAATGGAAGAAATACAAGAAGTACATCTTATATCATGAGCTAGCTGAAATCAAATTTAGAGCACAAGGATGCAGCGTTGAAGAAGCTCATATTTTAGCTGAGATGGAGTGCATAAAATTATGGAGAGATAATCCAATGTGGAGAGAGTTCATAGTCGAAATGCACATAAGTGATATTGAGAATATGGCAAATGAAGTTAAAATGAAGAATAAAGACTAAATCATTAATTACTGGCTAGCAATTTCTCAAAACTTCTTTAAGCTTAAGGCTCTCACTAATTCATACCTCATTTAATGTGATTCGCAGGATTGTTGAATACCCACCATCCAACAGATAACCGCTAGTTCTTTGTGAAAACTTAAATTTAAGTGTGTGAACATAGCTGAATTTTCTCAGCGACCAGAAACCTCTCTAAGTTTATCTGGCAAATATTTCTTGACAATGTAGGATAGACCATATCTACTAAAGCTTTGTTGCTCAGCTTTACGCTTAATTTTTAAGAATTCATTTATCTCTCTCATCCAGAATGGATCTTGATACCTTGGATCTCTCATTAACAATCGCAATCTATTCAAATCCTCCTCAGTCATTGCATCAGTGGGTAGCTTGTATCTAACAATATCGGTGGCCCAAACACCAAGCCATTTAGCATCTGGGGTAGTCAACTCGGTTAAGTGGGCAGCATTAGCTGAACCAGAAATAATAACCATGGCAATATGCATACCCCAGACATCAGCGTCAGTTAAGATATAAACTGGTAGTCCAAGTTCTTCATTAAGTCTCCTAAG
>JANZKD010000155.1 GCA_025061245.1 Candidatus Culexmicrobium profundum | reverse complement strand
ACTTCTAAATTAGTTGGATTACCTGTAACATTATCCCATAACGACATCACAGTATTTGATGAATATGTATGCGGTGGATATGGAGTAATTACAAAGGAAGTTGTAGATGTAGTTAAAATGGTTGCCCGCTTAGAAGGATTAATACTTGACCCAGTCTATACTGGAAAAGCTATGCTTGGATTAATCGACTTAGTGAATAAGGGCGATATTCCAAAGGGAAGCACAGTAGTATTCCTACACACTGGAGGAACACCACTAGTCTTCCAATATGAAGACGAATTAAAGAAGTATGGCTTTGAAGTTAAGTGGCCAAGTTAATTTCTAGAATATATATAGAAATTTTTATATATATCTTTTTTAATATATATTTCTGGAGGATCATCAGTGTGGAATTTAAAAATGAAAAGGAGCTGGTTAAAATGCTGAAAGTACTTGCAAACCCATTAAGACTACAAATACTCGCAAGTCTCACAGAAGAACCAAAAAGCATCTACACACTAGCCAGAGAACTAAACAAACCATACCCACTAGTCCACATCTACTTAACAAGTTTAAAGAAACTTGGTTTAATAAAAACAGTGAAAGTTGAAAAAAGAGCTGAATCTCTCCCACCAGTACGCTACTACACTGTTAACGACTTCAAAATTACAATAACCCCAGACGTTATTAGGCGAATTTTTAGGAGAGTGAAAAGCAGTGGGTAAATTCTCAGCATTTATGTTATCATTAATGGTTATTGCCATCGGATTAGGGGTCCCAGTAGCATCAATATACTTCACAGTCCATTACGGCTTCAATGAAATTTTAACTGGATTACTCAGCATCTTCGCAATTATCGGCGCCTTCGTCGTCGGCATTGTCGGTATTGGAGAGAAAATATTCGAACCATCTCTAGAAAGCACAAGCTCAATCGAAAGAGAAAAATTAAATATGTTACGAGCCAGTCAAAGAGCCACCCTCGAGGAACTAGATGAAATTGCAAAAATTTTAAAGGAAATCAGAGATGCATTAAAGGAGGTTCAGGAAGTTGAGTAGAAAAATCAGACTAAAATATGCAGATGCAACTGATGAAGAAATAATTGAGGAAACTAGGAGAAAACTAAACGAAATTAAACTTCTCCTAATTGAAATTAGAGATTTAATTAAAGGCGCTGTAGGTGTAGTATAATGGCTGAAAAATATGATGAATATGAAAAAATACTCAAACGTATGCCACAAGTAAAAATTAGCGGTTCAGGTAAAGTTTCAAGTGAAGAAGTAAGTATTAGCGGCAGTGGAAGAATCCTAGGCGACATTGAAACAAAAATGTTTAAAGTTTCAGGATCCGCTGCATCTGAAGGTAAAGTTAAAGCTGAAATTATTAGAGTTTCAGGATCAGCATCATTTTATGATGATGTTGAAGCCATAGAAGTTTATGTTTCAGGATCAGCATCATTTAGAGAAAATGTTAAATGCAAATTCCTGAAGATTTCAGGAAGCTGTAAAATACACCGCGACTTAATAGCAAAGGATTATTTGAGGCTTTCCGGCTCATTAAGTATTGGTGGAAATATAATTTCACATGGAACACTAGAGCTTAGAGGAGGATTCAAAGTAAATGGAAACATGGATGCAAATAGAATCTACGTTGACATTCGAGATAGATGCGAAGTAAACGGCGACATTAGAGCTGAAAACATAGAAATTATTGGAGGAGGAGAAGAGAGAGGAATAATACTTTTCGGCATCACAATAGTTGGCTTTAAGAGGAAAAGAAACAAATTTTACACCACAAACATTTATGCTAAAAACACCGTTCGACTTGAAAATGTAATCTGCAACAATGTTGAAGGCTCAATCGTTGAAATTGGCCGTGGATGCGAAATTAAAGGTAAGATAAAATATAAAAACGAAGTTAAAATTCATCCCGAAGCAAAAATTTCAAGCACCCCCGAAAAAATAGTTTAAACTACATTATTACTTTATTAATCTATATACACCTAGGGCCAGCTAAGTGTAGAGGCTGAAAAAATGACAGAACACCCGCCAAAAAACAAAGCGACCAAACAAGGCAATAATGGAATAATCTCAAAAATCATTTCAGAATTTTCATTTATTAGGGGAAACTTCCTACTATTAATAATAAGTTGGATTATAATCGACTTCTTCGATGAGTTATCACGTACATACACTCCACTCTACATTGAAGCTCTAGGTGGATCAGCAATAATAATAGGATTAATTGGCTCAGCAAGCATGATTTCATCAGCACTAGTCCAATTTCCAGGAGGATACTTAGCCGATAAATATGGGAGAAAACGACTCATCACAACAATGACCTTCATGATGGCCCTCTCACAAATCCTATACGCCATTGCACCCAACTGGGAAGTACTACTAATTGCAGCCATAATCTCAGGGCTCTGCAGCATCTATGGTCCAGCCCTACAAGCAATAACAATGGACTCACTTCCAAAAGAAAGACGTGGAATGGGCTTCTCAATAATAAATATGATTACAAGTGTCGCCACAACTCCATCACCACTAATAGCAGCATATCTATATACAAAGCTAGGTCTAGTTCTAAGCGTAAGAATAGGCTACCTACTATTCTTCCTAGCCTTAACAACTGCAGCCATCCTAAGACTACGATTAAAAGAAACCATTAAAAATCCGGAGAAAATAACTCCAAAAGAACTAATAAAACTCTATCCAAATGCAATCCTAGACTCGTTAAGAGTATGGAAAACAGTTCCAAGCACATCCACATTCCTCTTCATCAGTGAAATTATAATGCAATTCTCATTCGCAATGATCAACCCCATAATCCTACTATACCTCATAGAAGACCTAAAAATAACACCCACTCAATGGTCTTACATTCTAACAGGTCTATCAATATCCATGATAACCCTTGCAATACCATCAGGAAAAATAATTGACAAAATAGGGAAGAAAATACCATTAATATTCTCCAACATATTAATAGCATTAACCATGCCACTATTACTCTACGGAAACTTTACAATTCTATTAATAGGAATGCCACTAGCAGGTCTTTCAAATATTCTCTCATACGCAGCAACATCAGCATTATTCGCAGATTTAATACCAAGAGAAAAACGTGGAAAAATCTCCGGTTCCAGAAACTTCTTCAGATCAATAGCAGGCTCAGCAGGTCAACTCCTAGGAGGAATATTATATGAGAAAATTGATCATCAAGCACCATTCTTAATTCAATATGTATTCATAATTCCAATCACAATTTTAGGGATAATCTACATTAAAGAACCAAGGAAAAAAGAAGAATAGAGCAACACTATACAAAAGCTAAATTGATAATAATTATGTTGGATTCAATAATCTCAAAGTTAATCATATTTTAAATCCATATAACATCCTAAAACCACTAATACAAAATTATGATTAATCATAAAACTTTTATTTATTCAATTCATTAACTATTATCAATCATTGATAAGGATAATGAGACATGCTATTCTTAAGAATACTTGTTCCAGCCTTCCTAACAATTCTAATTCTATCCTCAGCCACCAACCCTCTACTATCAACCAGTGATTGGTACTATGAAATGGAGGAGGGAAGCATAAAATTAAAATTTCCACCCCCAATAAATACTTCAACCCCATTTTTAGCCTATAGAGTGCAAATAAACAACGAGTTGCTTCTAGTTCAAGAACCATACGACTCACAAAGTGGAGGAAACATAATATTCATAGACATCTCCAACCCTCACAATCTCAGAAAAATAGGTAAACTAGAAGGGGATCCCATAAAAGAGGAGGGTATAAACACATTCTACTCAATGGGAGAAATGCTTTTCACAAGTGTAGGAAACCCGACTACACTCTCCCCCAGCATCCTCAAAATATATGATGTAGGTGATACATCTAAACCAAGACTAGTCTACAACCACAAAT
>JANZKD010000197.1 GCA_025061245.1 Candidatus Culexmicrobium profundum | reverse complement strand
TCTCCTTTGGTTGTGTTTTTGGGTTTAAACCATAGTTCTATTGTTTCTCCTGGCTCTAAGTTTACACCTATATCATCGCTGGATCTTAATTTTTTAGTTATAATCCCCTCTCTTGTGTGATATGCACGTGTTAGTGGAAGTGCGAAGCCCTTGTTAGTGTCTTTGTTTATTGCTATTAATATTACTCTGTCAACAAGTGAAGTTTGACGATTTAATTGTTTAAATTTCAATTTATAAACTCCTTTATTTACAGCTAAAACGGAACTGATTACATGTACATCTGTTGAATTTCTCCCTCCAATAATTTCCAAAGACCCTTCAAATTGCCAATCTTTGCCATTCCAAATTAGAAGCATAAGGCTTTCATGAGCATTACCGCTATCATCATTCTCATACCACACTCTGAGTCTACTAAACTCAGCTTCACAATAACCTATACACTCTTCAGCTACATCTTCAACTTGTGCAAGCCAACAATCACCAATAGCGAAATATACATTTGCACTATTTGCAGCGTTGCAAGCATTAATTAATTCATCCAATAGATTGATAGTATATGAACCTACACCTTGAGTATAATACCTTGTATAAACCATACTACTTGGCAAGTGCTTTGTGAATTGACCATCAAAAGGCCTAAGAATACCACCAATCGCATAATAGAAATCTATACCAAGCACTGTTTCAGGATAATATGTTGACTCACCAGTATTAGGATCGTATTCAACTACATTGTAAACTTTAAACCAAACATTTGTTAACACTCCCCACTCCAAAGAATATGGATAAGACGTATAATATGTTAGCGTAGTATTAAGCCATAATTGCTTAATGGATGATGTTATTTGTAATAATGGGGGTTTATATATTCCCGGTGGTTCAGGGTCATCCCAAACCCATCCTTGTGTAACTCCAGCACAGACGGTATTTGTATCCATATCAGTATCTGCTCTCAACAAAAATCTATAATCTCCACCAACATATACTAGTATTGCATAATCACTATTTGGTTCAAGAGTTCCAAAGCCACCTGTGAAAAAATTCCACCACCAAACTCTGCCAACCCAATAATCACCATTGTCAAATTCTGGATTTTTAGTCCAGTCATAAGTTGCTGCATAAGTTGAAGGCAGGAGATACAGCGATATGCAGAAAGCAATAAAAGCACTTACATATATAACTCTTTTTCTTATATTTTTCATAGGTAATCCCCATTTTTATTTTTATTCGTTAAATTATTTATTTTTTATGATATTAAGGTAATATATTGTCATCATTGTGTATGTAAGTGTTAAATGGGTTTCTGAAAGACTAGCTTTAGTTCTCAAAGTCCATGAGAAAGTAAGACAGCTTGTAGCTGATGGAAAATTGTCACTAGGTCATGCAGTAATAATATCTAAGATAAAGGAAGCAGATAAACAATTAAAATTTGCGCAGTTAATATTGGAAAACAAGCTAAGCATAAAACAAGCAGAAGAAGCATTAATTGAATTTCTAAGCGACACAATATTCACAATAGGTTATGAAGGTAGAACTTTAGAGAAATTAATTGAATTGCTAAAAAAGCATGAAATTAAGACAGTATTTGATATAAGACACGAAGTTGAATTTGTTAAGCCTGAATTTTCCATGGAATTGTTAAAAAGACAATTACCAATGCAAGGTATTAGATATATCTATATTAAAGAGCTAGGAGTACCTAAAATTATAAGAGAACCCTACATAGAAGGTAAATTGTCTTATAATTGTTTCAAACAATGGTATTTATGGAATATAGAAAAACATAGAGAAATTTGGGAAAAACAAATAAGAGAGGCTCGAAGATCAGGATTTATCGCGCTACTTTGTGTCGAACGTTATCCATTCCCTACGAAAAAACAGAAACATTATTGTCATAGACATATTCTAGCTGAATATTTAGTTAAAAATGGTCTTTTTGAAAAGAGAGTAGATCTAACATGAAAGCAATAGGACTTTTTATAATAAACTTAGTGAAGGAAGACTTAACAAATACCATGGTATCCTCAGAAGAATTAGTAGAAATAAAAATGTTCTGCCCTATTTGCAAAGAATCATTAAAAGGATGGCTTGAAGGCTGCACATTAATTCATTTAATATGTAAAAAATGCGGCGTACATATCTTGTTAATTAACACTAAGATGTTTGCTGAACATGATATCATAGAATTGAAAATGGAATTGGAAAATATAATTCAAAAATTTGTCTCATGAGGAGAAGGATATGGAAAAGGAAAGCATAATTGTCTTGGCTAAAACCTATCCAGAATTAAGCAAAAAATACGGGCCTCTAGTTTGTGTAGCTGGAGTAAACGAATACGGTGAGTTGAGACGACTATATCCAATACCATACAAGATATGGATTAAAAATGAGTATAAAGAAATTAGATTTAAAAAATGGGATATTATAGAAGCTGAGCTAACTAGACCGCAAAGCGATCCAAGAAAAGAAAGTAGAAAAGTTACTGATTGGAGAAAAATAAAGATAAAAGGACATATAAAAGATTGGAGCTTAAGATTGTATATAATTAATGAATTGCTTGAAAAAGACATCGAATCCATAAAGGCTAGTGATAGTAGTTTAGGTGTAATAAAGCCTAGTATAGTAGAAGATTTTCTTATTAAAGAAAGACAAAAAATAAGAGATCCAGGAGAAATTGAAGTTCTCGAAAAAATGGATAGTACAACAACTCTTCTAGCATATTTTGAGAAAAAAGATCAATTCTTGTTACCAGATGTTTGGGATAAAGATGTGAAAATTGAAAAAATACCATGGATAGGACATAAATTTTATTGCAAAAACCCACTTTGTAAAGGCCATGAAATGATGGTTATAGATTGGGAGGCCCAGGAATTATTTCGAAAATATAGAATGATTGCACCTGTCAAAGAAAAACTTTTTAACTGGATGCTCAAAGAAAGAAAGCTCTATTTTGTAATTGGGAACACTTGGCGATGGAAAAAATCCTTCATGATAATAAGCCTATTTTATCCTCCAAAGAAAATCCAACCTATTTCACCCTTACAACCTGTATTTAAAAAGAGAGCAGCACAACGAGAAATAACTGATTACATGAGGAGAGGATCATTTGATCAAAACAGAAGATGAAATACGTGAGCATTTGATTGCTTGGCTTAAAAAACAAGGTTTTTTATGTGAAAAAGGCATCAAAATAAAAACATTTGAAATAGATGTAGCTGCCTTAGGCAAAATTAGAATTACTAAAGAAAAAATTCATCGTTCTGAAAAGGAACATGTATATGCCTTTGAATGTAAAGTAGCTTCAACTTCAAAGCTTGTTAAAGACGTAATCGAGCAAGCCATTACACGACTATTAGTCGCTGACTATGTTTACATTGTAGTCCCAAATAGGGTAGAAATATGGATTAACGGAAAAAATAGAACAAGAATTAAACCTTATCAATTAATTGAAAGATACGCCTCAGGAGTTTACTCGAAAAAAATTGGAATAATCTCAATTGACACGTTTGGAAGAATAAACGTCTATAGAAATGCAAGAAAATCTGGACTGAAAATAAATGAACTAAGTGATGAAACAGTTAAAATATTGAGAAGAAAAAGATCCATTTTGAAGAAGTGGTTATAAACAATGAAAAATAGTTTAAAGTCTAATACGAGTGGACGAATGTTTTTATGGTATTGTTTTAGTATATTACAATAAAAGTTAGTTTAGTGTTTAGTTTGTTGTTTTTTGTTCAAATCCACCCCCCGCTACCATAATGAACCACCTCCCTATCACAAATAAGATTGTGTAAGTTCTGTTATCGGGAAATATGCAAAAATTTATTTTGTAAAATGAAATAATGGTTATGTTCAGTTGAAATTGCCTGTTTTTACTTTTTAAATGGGAACCCATGTAGCTGACTGCTTTTTAGTGTTTAAATAGAT
>JANZKD010000116.1 GCA_025061245.1 Candidatus Culexmicrobium profundum | reverse complement strand
AAGAAAAAGTCATAACATCATTTAGAGCAGGAGGACTAAGAGTTTCACCACACTTCTACAACACAAAAGAAGAAATAGACTTATTCATTGAAAAACTACAAAAACTAACAAAATAACCTTCTCCCCCTATTTTTAAAGTAGCATGTCATTAAATTTATTTCAAGAAGTAACATATTATATTATAAGAGGATGGAGGATATAATTATGGAGGAAATTACTTCAAAAGCTATTAAAACTGCTATTTCTCACGGTGCAACCTACGCTGACATAAGAATAGTAGAACAAACATGGCAAACCATAGTTACAAGAAATGCTAAAGTTAGAAGAGTAAACGTGGGAAGTAGCAGGGGATTTGGAATAAGAGTAATTGTAGATGGAGCATGGGGATTTTCAAGTCACTATGAAATAACACCAACCGAAGTTGAAAAAGTAGCCAAAGAAGCAGTGAAAATAGCAAGAGCAAGCGCTAAAGTCAAAAAGAAAGACGTTAAATTGGCTCCAGTTAAACCAGTAAAAGACACTTATAAGACACCCTTAATTAAAGATCCATTCACCATACCACTTGAAGAAAAAATAAAACTACTAATCGAAGCTGATAAGAGAATATTGGCAAAGGGAGAATTAATTAAAGTTGCAACTTCATCCATGAGAATATATAGAGAAAACAAAATCTTCGCAAGTAGTGAAGGCTCATACATAACACAGGAAATTACATGGTGTGGAGCAACTACAAGAGCAGTAGCAGTTGGATACGGCGAAGTCCAGGACAGATCATATGATGGAAGAAACTTCAACACTGGAGGATACGAGATAATAGAGGAAATAGACTTACCTGAAAAAGCTGAGAAAAGTGGTGAAGAAGCAATAAAGCTTCTAACAGCCAAAAACTGTCCAAGCATGGTTACAGATGTAATAATTGGTGGAAGCCAGCTAGCATTACAAATCCATGAGTCATGCGGTCACCCAACAGAACTAGATAGAGCACTAGGCGCTGAAGCAGCATATGCAGGAACAAGCTTCCTAACCCCAGATAAACTAGGCAAGTTTAGGTATGGAAGTGAAATAGTAAATCTAGTTGCAGATGCAACTGCTCCAAGAGGACTTGGAACCTTCGGATACGATGATGAAGGAGTACCAGCACAAAAAGTATACTTAGTGAAAAATGGAATATTCGTAGGCTATCTCAGCGATAGAACATCTGCAGGTGAACTAGGATTACCATCAAGTAGTGGAGCAGCAAGAGCCTCCGGATGGAATAGAATTCCACTAGTAAGAATGACAAACATAAACCTTGAACCAGGAGACTGGGACTTCGACGAATTAATCCAAGAAACAAAGAGAGGAATATATGTAGAAACCAATAGAAGCTGGAGCATAGATGACAAAAGACTAAACTTCCAATTCGGCACACAAATAGCATACCTAATAGAAAATGGAGAATTCAAAGAATTAATTAAAAATGCAGTATACACCAGCATAACACCCCAATTCTGGGGATCATGCGACGCCATATGCAATAAGAAGTACTGGCACATGTGGGGAACACCAAACTGCGGTAAAGGGCAACCAGGCCAAGTAATGTATGTTGGACATGGAACAGCTCCAGCAAGATTTAGAAATATAAGAGTATTCTCGGGGGTTAGAAAATGATTGTAGGAAAAGAAACATGTTTAGAAATAGCTAACAAGCTAGTCAAGGAAGCATTAAATCTAGGAGCAACACAAGCAGAAGCAAGAGTACAAAACTTCTCAAGCTACCTAACTAGATTCGCCAATTCAGTAATACATCAAAATGTAGGTGAAAGCAACTTTAGCTTAACATTAAGATTCGTGCTAGGAAAGCGAATAAGTACAGTGAGCTCCAATGAATGGGGCTTGGAAGCAATTAAAAAACTTGCTGAAAGGGGATGTAAATTAGCAAAAGTATTAGAGGAAAACCCTGAATTTGTAAGTTTACCTGAGCCCGAACCAATAGAGGAACTAGAAGGCCTCTACATTAAGGAAACAGCTGAATGTACACCAGATACTAGAGCTGAAATGGTAAAGGCACTAATAGATGAAGCTCACTCACTATCACCAAAAGTGAAGGAAGTTGCAGGAGCCCTATCAACAACATCACTTGAAATGGCAGTAGTAAATTCACTTGGAATAAATGCATATGCAAAATCAACCATAGCTAATCTAGAAACAATAATAATATCTAGGGAAAATGGAGTTGAAGGATTCGGATACGCTGGAGATGTATCAAGAAATGTTAAAGAACTAAATCCAGTTGCAATTGGAATAGAAGCTGCAGAAAGATCGGTAAACAGCTTAGGAGCAAAGAAAATTGAGCCAGGAGAATATGAAGTCATCTTAGAGCCATATGCTATGGGAACAGCACTATCCTATACAAGCTATGGATTGAGTGCTCAAGCATATCAAGATGGAACAAGCTTCATGAATGATTTAATGGGTAAAAAAGCATTCAATGAGCAATTCACCCTATGGGATGATGGAAGAGACTTGAAAGGCCTAGCATTCCCCTTCGACCTAGAAGGAGTACCTAAAAAGAAGATAATGCTAATAGAGGAAGGAACACCAAAAAACATAGTATACGACTCCTACACAGCCCATAAAGAGGGAAAGAAATCAACTGGACATGCAGCTGGATATGGACCAATTCCAACACACCTATTCATGAAGCCAGGAAACGCAACCAAGGAGGAAATGATAAAGGAAACCAAGAAAGGACTACTAGTAACAAGGCTACACTATGTAAGAACAGTTCACCCAAGAAAGCTAGTAATAACAGGAATGACAAGAGATGGAACATGGCTAATAGAAAATGGAGAAATAAAACATCCAGTGAAGAATTTAAGATTCACAGAAAGCCTACTAAGAACATATGCCAACATCGAATTAATAGGAAAAGAGGTTAAGAGAATAGGTAGAAGATGGTATGGAAGCATACTCACACCAGCAATAAAAGCAAAAGTCTTCCTCTTCACAGGAGTAACAGAATACTAAACTCCCCTTTCTCATTTTTTAAATCCAAAAAGAGGACACTTCATATTCAACATTCCATGTCCACAAAATCATACTAGGTGTTCTAAAGACTAGTCTTTTATTACACCAAGCACTCATAGAAATTGGTGAAAAATTTGAGCTCAAAAATAAACTTGAAAACAACTCTACTACTAATATTAACAATAGGCATCTTAATATCAACTTCAATATCAGTAATAAAAATTCCAGAAAAAGAAATAATAGAAACACCAGATATTAAAACCTTCAAATCACTCGAAGAACTAAGAAGCTACATTGAATCATCCAGAACATCATACATATATCATCCACTCCTTGAAACAACAATGGCTCCAATGTTCGCAGTAGAAGAACAAGCCAGAAAATACTCCACAACAAACATTCAAGTAACTGGTGTCGACGAGGCAGACATAATTAAAACAGATGGAAAATACATTTACATTGCCTCTGGAAACAAAGTATACATTATAAAGGCATACCCACCAGAAAATGCAGAAATAATAAACACACTAAACTTCAATGCAACAGTTAGAGGACTATTCATTAATAAGGAAAGATTAGTCATCATAACATCAACCACAAGTTACGTAAGAATTATGATTGAGAAAAATGAAACCATAAGCATACCAAAAATTCCATATCAAATAATAAACACCACAATACTCATCTACGACACATCAAACATTGTCAAACCAATACTCATCAACAGCATAAATGCAACGGGAAGCTATGTCACCTCAAGAATGATAAACAACCATGTTTACATAATAGTACAACAATACATCAGCAGCGACATAATAATACTGCCAGAAATAAATGGAATTCAAGTCAAACCAACACAAATAAAATACATTGTAGGTGAAAGCGGCCATCAATTCACAACCATAATCGCCATAAATATAAGCAATGGAGAGTATAGAAGTGAAA
>JANZKD010000291.1 GCA_025061245.1 Candidatus Culexmicrobium profundum | reverse complement strand
CCAACAATTGATTGGGCTCATCTCCATGCAAGAGGCAAAGGTGCAATAAAAACGAAGGATGATTATTTGAAGGTTTTATGTGAGATTGAGAAGCGGTTAGGTAGTGAGGTTGTAAAGAGTCTTCATATGCATTTTACAAAGGTTTCATTCTCGGATAGTGGGGAGGTTAAGCATTATCCATTAAGCGCTGTGGATTATGGTCCAGATTTTAAGTATTTAGCTGAGCTAATTATTGAATATGGCTATTGTTTCACTATTATTTCCGAATCTCCTTTGCTTGAAGAAGATGCTTTATTAATGAAGAATATGGTTAAGAAATTGATGGAAGGTTAATTTACGGCGATTTCTTTTAGTCTTTTCACTATAAATTTCTCATCTAGAGTTAATAGGAAAGGTGCCAATCTAGGTCCACTATCTCTTCCTAGAAGAATCTGGTATGCTATCTTGAAGGCTCTTCTTGAGCCTATTCCAACAACTTTTCTGGCTAGTTCATATATTTCGAATTCCAACTCCTCGGGTGTCCACTTTCTTTTTTCCATGATTTCTCCAAGTTTGTATAGAAATTCTTTGTCTTTTTCATTTAATTTGCTTAAAATGCTTTCTGGAACTTTCTCCAGAATTTTTATTTTTAGGTTTGGAGGTCCATATTTTTCTACCCAATATCCTGCTCTTCTTAATATTTTCTCTATTTCTCTTGCTTCTTTTTCGTTGGGTTCTCTTTTTAGATGTCCTGTTCTGATGAGTTTTTTGATTGCAACTTTAATGAAGTTTTCATCTTTGGGGACTATTTGATATAATACTGCTGCAAATGTATATGGTATTTGGATGGGTATTTTTTCTGGAGGTCTTTCGTCATTAGCGATTTCATAGCTTCTTTTCATGTTTTCAGCTATTTTTCTCTCTTTAACTTCTTCTACGCCGAAGTATACTCTTTCAGCTTTATTGTATTCTTCTGATAATTGAGGGATTTTTAATGGACTGAATTCTAAGTGTGTTAATGGCTTTGAGGAGTAATACCAGTATTTTAACACTTGTGGTTTGGCAACCTTTGGCCATTCATTGAAGTCAAATGAAATTCCACCTGAGCTTGACATAGCCTTTCCCTCAACGTAAACCCATTCATATGCCATGCCTAGTGGCGGTTTAATTCCAAGAACTTCCTTAGCTATGGCTACGCAGCTGTCTCTGCTTCCTCCAGGGGCTGCATGATCTTTTCCATAGGGTTCAAAGGTGACATTTAATGTATACCATAATGCTGCCCATTCAAGTCTCCATTCAAGTTTTCCTTGTGTTAATTTAACTTGACCTTTGGAATCGCATCTTGGACAGTAGTACTCAACGATTTCCTTTTCAAGATCTACGTTTATTGCCTTTGTTGTTGATATATTGTAACATTTTAAGCATAAAGGTTTAAATGGAATCCAGTCGGGTGGATATTTTGTTCCTTTAAATCTACTGAGGACTTTTCTTGCTTTTTCTTTTTTGTTTATAATTATTTTTACGGCTTCCACCATTTTTCTGCTCTCATAAATGCTTGTTGTATCAATAATTTTCATATCCGTTATTCCAAAGTCTTCTAGAACATTATAGAATGGTTTTGTCCAATGTTCAACCCAATTTGAGCAGCAATTATTTGGACATGGTACATTTAATATTCTGACGCCTTTCCATTTTTCAGCGAATTCTCTTGTAACTAGTGGTGGTTTCGCTTTTAGTGGGTCTTGGGTGTAGACTACTAGTAAGTGCTTGACTTTCTTTCCAAGTTTTTCCAGTTTTTTCGCTACCGCCGATTGAATAAATATTTCACCCCTAGTCTTTCCTATATGGATAGGGCCTGAAGCTGCCATTCCACCATTTATAACATGCTGTTCAACTTTTTGTTCTAATAATTTTTCAACTGTTATGTCAACCCAGTGGCGAAAGATTTTTTCCTTTTTTACCAAACGTTGACCTCCCTTTCCTCTATTAAATCTTTTAATGTGATTAATTAATCTAGCTATAATGATTTCAATATACTGCTGTATACTTACTGTTAACAATACTTCTTAATAACTTAGACTTTCATTTTAATATGGGGTTGCAAATTGCTTAATAAGTTAAGGGAAAAGTTGAAAAAATACATGGATCCTCTCGCTGTAACTATGGCTAATCTGGGTGTTTCTCCCAATTTAATTTCAATTCTAGGTTTATTATTTGCTTTCATATCCGGATTAATGTTCTTATATAGGAGATTGATATTGGCATTTTGCTTTATCCTTCTTTCAGGTTTCTTTGATGTTTTAGATGGGGCTGTGGCGAGAGCTTCTGGCAGTTCTTCAAGTTTTGGTGCTTTTTTTGATTCTATGCTTGATAGAATATCTGACTTTCTAATAATCTCTTCTATACTATACGCTTCTCTTTGCACTTTGGAGTGGGGTATTTTGGCGCTGGCTGGTTCATTTTTGGTTAGTTATGCACGTGCAAGGGGTGAGGCCTTGGGTGTTGAAATGTCTGGTGTAGGTATAGCTGAGAGGGCTGAACGATTAATAATATTGGCTCTTGGCTCTCTTCTAAACTTAATTGAATGGGCTATCATTGCTATTGCAATTTTAACATTATTAACTGTCACAATTAGATTTTACAAGGTTTGGATTGAACTGAGGGAGACGTAGTGAGGAGGATTTTTGTATTAAAGGCTTCTACTGCAGTTACTGCGCCCATCTTTATACTTAGGAATATTGCTGGTACTAGTGGTAGACTTGATATTGTTTGTAGATGTATCATTAACGCTTTTCTAATAAATGGCAGGATAAGGCGAAACGTAGACTTTTATGCTGTCTTGGAGGGGCCTCCTTCTCCACCTAGATTATTGATGGTTTCAAGTGAACTCCTTTCTCATCTTCCTAAGAGTGAAGTTGAAGTTGCTCGGATTATTAGAGATTTACTATCTATAGGGAAAGGTTTTCATCCTAGGAATGAAGCTTTTAAGATTGATAGAATGAGCTTTAAAAAATTGATTCTATATCTGAAAAATGAGGGTTACAGCTTAGTTTATTTACATGAGAACGGTGTGGATATTAGAAAATTTAATTTTGCGTCATTGACATCAACAGTCTTTATATTGGGTGATCATCTTGGATTGGATCCTGCTTCTGAAAAGTTTTTAGATTCTTTAAATATTCCACGTATCAGTTTAGGCCCGATTAGTTATCTTGCAAGTCACTGTATTATATTGGTTAACGAAGAGCTTGATAGATTAAAAGTGTAATATGATCTATCTTCTTAATGGCCTTCTTCTCTTTCTCTCTTCTCTAGATCTAATTTTAACTATTCCTCTGAATATTGCGCATGAAACACAGTAGTATTTTGTGACTGGAATTCTCTGGATGATAGCGCCTTTCTTTTCAAGTTCTTTAGCTAATTGAGGGTCAACTGGTGAGAGGAATCTCGTTATTTTCTTTGCTTTACTTCTTGGTATCCAAGCTCCACATGAATCGCATTGAACTTTATCTTCTTTCCCCTTACTTCCTTTTGATCTCCCTCTGGACTTCCGCTTCTTTGGCAATTTTCATCCTCCAATGATTTAAGAACTTTAATCCTAAATATTAGTCTTCCTATTCATTATAATGATAACCATGTCTTCTAAATCATTTGATATCGCAATTTTAGGGCATATTGCTCTTGATGTGATTATAACTGACAATGGTGTTGTATATAATTCTCTTGGAGGTGCGCCTACTTATGCTGGTTTTACTTCTAAAGTCTTTAATTGCAATGTCGTTTTGATTTCGAAGGTTGGATATGACTTTGAGGATAAATTTGTTAATCGCTTTCTTAGAGCTTCGATTGTTGTTGATTATTTGAAAGTTGTTAGAAAACCTACTACACGTTTTTTAATTAGGTATTTTGATGATAATAGACTATTGAAATTGCTTTCACGTTGCGAATGTATATTTCCTGGAGACTTACCATTAGATTTGAAGGTTAAATCCATTTTTATT
>JANZKD010000218.1 GCA_025061245.1 Candidatus Culexmicrobium profundum | reverse complement strand
TACTGATGCTAATGGTAAAGTATCGGATACTATATCATTAACTGTGCCAGGTGATTATGATTTTAGAGCTGAATTTCCAGGCGATGAAGAATATGAGGAGTCTTCAGCAGAGCTGTTGAATCAGCGCATCAAGGCTGCAACTGTAATAACACTTACAGTAACTCCACAGTAAAAACAAATAGTAACTTATAATAAGCTTTAGTCACATTATTTCTTGGTGATAGCATGGCTGAAGAAAAAATTGTTGTAAGAGAAGAAGGGATTGATGAGTTACTTGATTCATTTATGAAAATACTTATGATTATTATTGTCTTGGGAATTATTATTTATTTGATTCAGATGATTCAGCAGTCAATTCAACAGGCTGTTGAAGCATATGTAGTTGAGAGGAACGTCGAATTAGAAGCATTGCTTCAAGGTTCAGTACTGCCTAATAAGCCTATTAAATTCTATTATAGGCCTAGTGGATCAGCTGAGTGGATTTATATTGATACTGTCTATACGGATAGTGAAGGTAAAGCAAGAAAAATAATTAGTCTTAGCAGAGGAACATATGACTTTAAAGCAGTATTTGAAGGTGATGATAATTATGAGCCTACATTTGCAGAAAAACTTAATATTGTAATATCATAGATATTGTTTGGAGGTAAGATAATGCCAACAGCATCATATCAAATAGTTGATTATAAACTTCCTGGAACTATTGATCCGTTTATCGTTGTTTATAATGGTAAAATATATTCATTATTATTTAAGCCAGAAGATTATTTTATAATTGCAAATTTAACTGATAAGGTTGTTAATACGATCGATATAAATGATCCAAATGCATTAAGTGGTGAATCAAGAATAATTGATTTCAAAAGAATTACTGGAAGTACAGTAGTATTGAAAGTTATACATATAAGAACTGGTGAACTTGTAGTTGATAGAATTGAGGTTGATCTTGATGCTTTTACTGCTGTTAGAACGGAAGAAAAGACAATTGCTTTGACTTGGATTAGTGGATGGGGAGATATTTCTCATTCAATAGTTATACCTCCTAGGTTGTGGATTGCACCCGACACAGAAAATTCTTATTTACATTATGTAGATATAGAAGATGAAACTGATGTTTCATTTGATACTGGGTTAGGTGGCTTCTTTGCTAGGCCGTCACACAAATTTATTCCGAAAACTGATGACATATATATGTTACTTGGTGTTCACCTTGCTGGAGATACACATAAATTATTGAAAGTGTACAGCCAAACAGTATCAGATTTAGGTTTTAGTACTGGTGACGGTAGTCCAAGATCACAAATTGGTGGTTTAGCATGGTTTTATAATGATATTCTTATACCAGCAACAAGTGGCGGTGTAGTTGATGCAGATAATGATATTAGAATACTTGATATCAATTTCTCGACAAAAGCAACAATTAATGTTGGAAATATAACTGGATGGGCAACAAATGATATGGGTGGTGGTCTTGATTTTATAGCTAAAAAAACTGATGGTGGATATTATGTTTTGCTTGCTGTAAATGACAATGTGTCAGATTCAGCAACTAAAGTAAGAATATACTGGCTTGAGTTAGATAGTGTACTTTCAGTAGTTAATAGTGTTTTATTATCTGAGATTGCAACAGAAACAGATACAAGTTTTCTACTGCATTCTGACTATACAGGAGCGCCTTGCTCACCAATAATAGACACATACTATAAGAGGATACACATATATGGAAGAGTAAAGCAAGGTGGAGTTATGAAAGGAGTTTTTGTTGACATTGATATTTCAGATATCTGGAGTAACATCAGTGAATTCAACAAAAACTTATGGTTTGTAAGGCCATATAGAATACCTACACAATTATTGCTGAATGTTAGAGTGTTATAAGGTGAAAATTAATGTCTATTGAAGTTAATGGAGCAATACTTGCTGAGTACACTTGGAGCAGCTATGTTTACGGTGTTTCAGGATTACTTATGAGTTTTCTTTTGTTTTTTGGATTAATTCACTTGTTACTTAGGATATTTGCTTTTTTTGTGGAGGCAGTTAAAGAGTGAGTCTTAAAATAAATAAAGAAGTATTAAAGCAGATAGTAAAGGAAGTCTTAAGCTATGTTTTCAGTATTGATGAGTATGGCAGTTTAAGTGTAGATACGCTTGGAAGTGAAGATACGGTTACTGATGAAATAGATGTTAGCGCTAAGACTCCTCCAATTGTAATTTTAACTCCTCCAAGCGGTAAAAGAATAAGCACTAGAAATGTTTATTTAGGTGCTAATAGTGATGCTGGAGAAATAACCGTTAGATTCAAGAATACTGGAAAACTGATAGGTAAAGTTTACTGTGATCACTTTAAGCAGATAAGGCTTGACAGCGTTAAAATTGACGGTGAAAAAGATGAGCCAATAGAAATTACTTGGTCTGGTCTATCTACTGGAGCAAAAATATTTTATGCAATAAGATATAAGATTATTAATGGGTGATATAATGTCTGAAGCCTCAATTAAAAAAATACTTGGAAAAGCTAGTGTAAGGGGAATACTTGCATTATTATTCGGAATAACTGCATGTATAGGGTTCTATAAAGGATTAATCGATCCTAAAGACTTCGTAGTATTCGTAACAATAGTATTAAACTTCTTGTTTAGTGAAAGGAGGCTTCAAAGTGGACAATAACAACAACGACATTTACTATAAACTGCTTCAAGACATAGGAGAAATAAAGGAACGGTTAGGTAAAGTAGAGGGTAACATCGAGTGGATAAAAAAAGTACTTGGAGCAATAATTACAGGAATAATTGGAGTGTTCCTTAGTGTCCTGGTTAAGTAAGTTAGCTAGATTCTTTGTAAATGCATTTAACAATATTTATGCTGCTGGATGCATATTTGCAGTAACAGTAATCTTTGCAGAATACTATGTTTGGGATAAACTACCACTAGAATATCACTTCAAACTAGCAATATGCTTGTTCATCAGTTTTATTACTGGAATAATTGCAGGATGGAATTTAAAGGAAGGATGGAAACCAGAATGAAGCTAAACATAGGATGTGGAAATGATAAAAGGGCAGGGTACGTTAATATTGATGTTAGAAGTGAAGTCAATCCAGACATGATTATAGATGTTGAAAAAGAACTTTTAAGCAGATTCCAAGATAATAGCTGTGATGAAATAATCTGCATAGATTTTATTGAGCATTTAAGCTTCAATAGAGTAGAGGACTTTCTTAAGGATTGCCACAGAATATTAAAGAGAGGCGGCAAACTTATTGTTCAAGTCCCAGACATAGAATTACACTGTAAAAATATTCTTGAAGGAAAATATAATTGGAAAGAGTTGAGCTACTGGATTTACGGCGCTCAAAACCATGAATACAATTATCATAAGAGTGGATTTACTAGAAGTGAACTCGTCAAGCTTTTAACTAAACTTGGATTCAAAGTAATTAAAATTGAAAGAGTAAACACGAATACTTATTGTGAAGCAATAAAAGAGAAATAAATTTATTTGAATATAAGCCACATATGTAAAAGCTACTTCTCATCCTCTTCCCATTTTACTATAATGTTCTCTGAACCACACTTTGCACATTTAAACTCGAAAGTATTGAGATCCCAGCCGAAACCATCATGGCAAAAAATTTCACGAAGCAATGCACTTTCCCAATTCTTATAATGTACAGTCTTTGAAGCTGTAATTTCCTTACTTCCACAATCTCCGCACTCTAGCCACACTTTCCTAGCTTTAACCTCCATTTGACACACCATGCATAATGTAACCGAAAAGGTAATTAAATTTTACTGGTTACCCATAAAAGAGTAATAAAATTTATTTGTAGATTAATGTAAGTTATTTCTGGTGATAGTATGTCTATGAGGAATATAATCAAATATAATGATGAGCTTAGTAAGTTGCCGTTCTTTTCGAAGGAAAGAAAGAAGTATGAAGATTTACTGTATGCTGAATTAATAAAGATTGCTCCGAAATTAATTGATGATGCATAT
>JANZKD010000117.1 GCA_025061245.1 Candidatus Culexmicrobium profundum | reverse complement strand
AATCTATTTTTAAGAGGCATTATTGGAAGCATAGTATTTGACATGAAAGTTTTATTGGATGACAATTAATTTAAGGCCCACTTAAAGCTAAGGAGTTAGATTCCACCTCTCCTTTTAGCTATATTATTGGCAATTCGTAGAAGAATTATTCCTATAGGCATTAATACTAAACAATAGCCTAGAAGCCTTATGAAGTAGGGCATTAAAGCAGAGTTTTGATAGCCAGCTAGAAGAGCCAGCTTTATAGCCTCAATTGCATAGGTATGCGGTAGGTTGTAGGCTATCATTTTAAGCCATTCTGGAAGTATCTCAGCAGGGAAATAGACGCTACTTACTAGGCTAGTTAGGACGCCTATAGTCCATGTTATTGGTTCAGTTCCATGCCAAGCCCTAGCAATCCAAATCATGCTTGCTGAAATCAGTCCAATACCAATCACAGCTATCAAGCCTAATATAAGAGCTATGACTACGCCAAGATAATTAGCATTTGGTGAAAGTTTAAATCCCAAGAAGAAATGTACTGCTACGAGGTATAGGAGTATGTAGATGGAATACCGTATATATGTAAGGATTATTGAAACGAAAGCTACAATCCAAGGATTTGCCCCTGCCATGATCAAGTAATCTCTAAGACTTATCCTATGCCCCATTTCTGAAAAAGAGGATGTGAGAATCTCTACCACAGCACGATAAGGAATAACCATTGTTTCATGTAGAATATTGTATGCAAACACTCCAATAATAATATAGGACGTATAATCCCCACCATATACTGCCAAAGCTTCTGGAAATGCATGAAACATTCTTCCAAAGTAAATCCATGAAGCAACAGCAACTAATATACTAATCAACTCAAAGGGTAAAGCCCATATCAACCATGCATAATGTATTGACAAATTTCTCTTCACCAATGGCCAAGTGAACTTTAACTGAGACAACCAATACCTTAAAGTCTCCTTAAAAGTCATCTACCTTCTCTCCCCTCAACATGACTTGTATAATGAAGAAAAACATCAAGCAAATTAGGCTTAAAAACTTCAATGGACCTTACTTCAGCATCAAACCTCCTAATTAAAACTTCAAGTATCCTAGGAAGAACCTCCCTCGCATTCCAAACACGTATTCTCAAATTACCCTTATACATCCTAAGAGCATCACTGTCACTCCATTCAAAATTTACATCAACAACTCCATCAAGCTCCTTCAACTTCTCAACAATATCCTCCCTAGCATTTGCAACCTCAACTTCTATAACCTCACTCTTCCCCAGAGATTTTATTAGATCTTCAGGTCTACCACAAACCACTAGCTTTCCACGATCTAGAATAGCCACCCTATCACACAGTTCTTGTGCCTCAACAAGATTATTAGTAGCATAGATAATAGTTGTACCCAGCTCCCTATTCAACCTCCTAACTAGACCCCTAAACTTCACTGCAAATTCCGCAGACACACCCATCATTGGTTCATCCATCAATAGAAGCTCAGAATTCTTAAGAAGACCAGCAGCAACAATAAGCCTAGCAACAGTACCAGTAGATAGAAAGCCAACCCTAGTATCCTCCACCTCCCTCAAACCAGTAAATGACAACACCTCATCAACCCTACTCTTAGACACACCATAAAGCTCAGCCAATAACTCCAAATTCCTCCTAACAGACAAACTCCAAACAATAAATGCAGCACCAACAATACTCGTAATCAAAGAAACCTTCCTAGCAACAACAGCACTCTCCCTAGAAACATCATAACCCAAAACAAAAACACTCCCACCAGTAGGAATAAGAAGACCAGCCAAAATCTTCAAAAGAGTACTCTTCCCAGAACCATTAGGACCCAAAACACCAAAAATCTCACCCCTCCCAACCTTAAAACTAACACCATCCAAAGCAACAACCCTCTCAACCACAGTCGAACCAGTCAACCTCCCAATAAAATCCCTAAAAAGCATATAAGGCGCCTGAAAACTCCACAAACCCCTATAAACCTTCTTCTCAAAAACCATAGTAAGATCACAAACTTCAACAACACTAGACATACACATGTTTTGAAAAATAATTTAATTTTATATATTTTTCTTAGACTTTCAAATCACATTGATTAAAATACATAACATAAAACTTCAAAATACACACCTACTCTTCACACAAATCATCCTTCACTAACTCAAGCACAGATCTACTCCTAATCTCCCTAGGAGGAAACTCATCCGCCTCAAAAGTAACAGCCAACCTAACAATCCCACTCTTCGCCACAGCCAAAACCCACAACCACTTTATCTTCCGCTCATCCCAACCTTTTTCCCGGTAATATTGAAAGAATTCTTCTTTGTAAAGAAATTTTTTATTATAATATTCAAATGGTGCTTTTACTAGTTTTTGAAGCTTTTCTATCTCTGTGAAAAGTTCCTTCTTTTTAGTCATGCTCTCTGTTTTATTGTTTATAACCATGTAATTTAAATCCTTTCTATCTACTCTTCAAAAAATTCATGATATTTCTTCATCATCCATTCTTTAGGGACAGTGTCAGGTATAGAATCAATCAACTTTTCAACTTCTGTAACTTCTTTTCTGTTAAGCTTCCTATTACCATACTTCCTGTAAATTTCTAGTTGTCTCCTTAATCTTTCAGCTTTCCATGTTCCTGGTAAAAAACCATATTCATTAATGATTATGTTTAGCATTGATGGTTTTTCAATATAAGTTTGCCATAGTAGTGTTATTCTGTCCTCCTTGCTTACATTAATCCTTGCAGGATATGAAAATTTTTCTTTAAATACATCGCCATGAAAATGGGAGAGTAAGAATATCTCTGACTTGAACAAATTGGGTTGTTGCGTTTCTATTAGATCTGTTAAATATTCTAATAAATTAGGGTTTTGAATTTTATCTAATAATTTTCCTACTGCAATCTCTCTTCTTTTGTTGGGCGATGAAGGGGGAGGTACTAATTGCTTTATTGTTTTTATTTGTTGTGGTGTTAGTTTATCAGTGATATCTATTGAACGGCCCCATGTGATTCGCATAATTAGTTTTCCATCCTTTATGCGTAGTGAGCTCGACCCTTCCTCGGTTAGTGTTGCTTGGAAATGATATTTTCTTAGCTCAGGGTCAGTGAATATTCTTGGGTCTAGGGAGGGATTTGTTATGGTTTTATGTCCAGGTTCTACTCCAATTTTTCTTAGTATTCTAGTTATGGTTGCATTAATGTTTATTTCATAGTCGTCTTCTGATTGTCTATATCTTGGCAGATTTGGATTTTCTACACCTAGCTCTTTAAGTAGTTTTATTACATACCAGTGGAGGACGGGGTTCTTGTTTACATATTTGCATTTATATCTATCAATTGTCTCCCATCTCAGTGATAGGGATCCTTCATTTAGAATATGTGTTTTTAACTTTACTAGGAGCGGTGACTTTAAATTTATTGGGAATCTTATGGTGAAAGCATTATCCTCTTCCAGTTGTCTTGGATTTATTTTTAGGTGTTCACAGAATTTTAATAGTGAGCTTACTGATGTTTTTGCTATTGGTTTTTTAAGCCAATTCAAATATGCATTTACCTTTGCTTTGGGAATTTTCAGCTTGTTTCTTAGTAGATCATAGTATTCTTTTGCTTTTAGCTTATTCTTTAATTGATCTAGATATTTTCTGATTACCTTTGTTTTTATTTCTATCATTGTCCGTGGAGGCTCGTTGTACCAGTGGTAGAATATTGTTTCATCTAGTTTTTGGAGTAGTTTTTGAATTTCTTTGTCGGTTTGATCTTTTGAAAGTTTGTTTAGTAGTTGTAGTGGAGTTAATTTTTGCTGGATTAATAGTTTTTCAAGTTGCTCTCTTCTTCTCAGCTTATCCACCTTTATGCGTTGGGATAGTTTATATTGACCCAAACTTCCCACCAGTTAGCTTCAACTCTCCATTTTCATCAATTAGAATTGCTTTTAGTACATCATTTTTGCTTACTGTTCCTCTCAGATGGATTGGTGGTAGTTGCCAGCATCCAGTTGA
>JANZKD010000295.1 GCA_025061245.1 Candidatus Culexmicrobium profundum | reverse complement strand
TTCCAGTATAGACTGGGTCAAGTATTAATCCTTCTAAGCGGGCAACCATTTTAACTACATCTACAACTTCCTTTGTAATTACTCCATATCCACCGCATACATATTCATCAAATACTGTGATGTCGTCATAGGATAATGTTACAGGTAATCCAACTAATTTAGAAGTTTCATCAGCTAATCTCTTAACCACTTGACTTATAGCTTCTCTACTTCCACTACAGGACATTCCCCAAACTTTAATTCCAGTGTTGAGTGCTTTGAAGCCTAATGCTAATCCTGTTTGTGTGGCACCTGAACCTGTTGAGTGAATTATGTAGTCAGCTTTAATTTTCATTTCATTGAATTGGTGTAGAAGTTCTACTGATGCATTTAGATATCCGAGAGAGCCGATGGCGCTTGCACCTCCGCCGGGTATGATGTAGGGTTTCTTATTTTTCTCAGTTAATTCTTTAGCTATTTCTTCCATGAATTCTGGGATTTTGCTTCGATCACCTTCAAATAATCTGATGTCTGCACCTAGCATTAAATCTAATAGTAGATTGCCTTTAACAGCCTTTGGTCCTACAGTTCTTAAAACTAATACTATGTCTAAGCCATACTTTCTAGCTGCAGCTGAGGTTAATCTTGCATGATTTGAGCAGAGGGCTCCAGTTGTTATTAGAGTGTCTGCACCTTTATATAATGCGTCAGCTACAAGAAATTCAAGTTTCCTAGCTTTATTTCCACCGAAGGCTAGTTCCATTACATCGTCTCGTTTAATGTATATTTTTATACCTAGTTTTTCGCTTAGACGTGGAGCGTATTCTAGTGGTGTTGGAAGGGAAATTAATTTAACTCGCGGGAAACCAGCTAACAACAAATTAATCCACCAATTTCACTAGGAAAAAATAGTTAAAAACTTTTATTCCTCTTCTCTTACTGGCTCAACTTTGACCTTAAAGCCAACTACTTCGACAATTTTAACTTTTTCACCAGCCTTAATCTCATGGTCTGAGAAGGCTGTCCAATTATCAGTTGCTACATATACTACTCCATATTTGCCTGGTTTAATGTCGGTTTTTGCAACACCAATCATCCCAATCAATCTTTTAATATCAAACATTCGTCTCCTCAACCTCAAAACTCGGCGAACCTTATGGAAGTAAAATATTAGGAAGCCTCCTCCAACTGCAAGGAGGCCGATGACCACGTAATGTGGTATTGTCACAACTAGGTATGGTTGTTCTCTATACATAAGAATTATGCTTAAAACCCACAGCACTAAGCCTGCGAAGCCGAAGATCTGTATTCCTGGATATTTTAATTCAACAAAGATTAGGGCTGAACCAACAATCATTAATGCGATTGCAGTCATGCTTGCACCGAGAATTCCAATTCCAAATAATGATAGTAATATTAATGCTGCGCCAGCAAAACCGTATATTTGTGTGCCGGGGGTGAATATGTCAACTAATATCAGCCAGAAGCCTAACTCGAAGAATAATCCAATAACCGTAGGGTCGTTTAGGAATGAATAGAATTTCTGGAGAAAGCCTGGTTCAACAGTAATTACTTGAGCTCCAGTCCAGCCTAGTTTTTCTAGAAGCTCGTCGATGGAATTGGCTTTAAAGTCGATTATTTTGAAGTTGAGTGCCTCTTCAGTTGTTAAGTCTAGGTTTTCAGTTACAAATTTGACTGCCAAGTCAATTCGACTATCGTTTAGGCCATACTTTTTCTCAGCGAGTGCCCTCATTCTAGCTGCAGCATAATTGGTGACTTTGGGGTCTTCAGGTCTAGGTTGACATGAACCTATAACTGCTCCATCAGCCATGGCAATGTAATCTGCAGCCATAGCAATGAAAGTTCCAGCTGAAGCTGCTTTGGCACCCTTAGGTGCCACCCAAGCTACAGTTGGTACTTTTGCATTTAATAGCATGTCTATGATGGCATCCATACTGTCGAGGAAGCCACCGTAGGTGTTTAACCTTAATATTAATGGTGCATTTTCACTTTCAGCTTTACTTAAAATATTTTCAACAAAAGTTCTTGCACCATGATCAATTGTCATCTCAATTTCAGCTAAGTATACTTTGTTTACTGAGGCACTTAGAGATAGCATGTATAGCTTGAATGAAAATAAAAGTATTAATGCGATGATAAGTACGATTTTTTTCTCATAATTATATTTGTGTATCACCTTACTTTTTTTCATAAAATTCCCAATGGATAAATACTCTAAAAACTTAATATTTTTATCTCTAATAAAGTTTTCAGATGGCTGAAATATCTTATTAACAAAATTAAGATTTTCAATCATAGATGTTTAGAGTATATTTTAATTAGACTAGACTAGTTGAAGCATAATACAAAACCCTTATATTACTGGAAGTTAATGTTAACTAGCTGGTTAGTTGAAGCAATTAGAACTTCTTCTAGCCATGCTTATTAACGTAAAGGAGGGAAATGAATGTATAAACCGAGAAGAAGGCCTTTTTCAAGTCGAAAACCAGTCGAATTAGGAAAGCAATATGATGTTGAGATAACTGAGACAAGTAAACGTGGAGAAGGGTTAACACGTATTCAAGGCTTCGTAATATTTGTTCCAGGAACAAAGCCTGGAGATCATGTTAAGATAGAAATAACAAGTATTAGAAGTAGATTTGCAACTGCAAAGGTTGTCGAGTAAAAGTATAATTAACAAGTCAATTAACATTTTAACTGCTACAATAATAGTAGAAATGAACACTGGGGATTATAATGTATGGATGGATGGGTAGAATATTACAAGTAGACTTGACTAAAAGAAAATCGAAGATCATTGAAATAAGTAAGGACAGTTTAATGAAGTTTATAGGTGGCAGAGGACTGGGAGCTTATTTTTTATTTAAATTTTTAAATGCTAAAATTAATCCATTATCACGTGAAAATCTACTTGTTTTTTCAGTTGGTCCATTAACTGGGACTCTCACTCCTTGCAGTGGAAGATGTACTGTTGTGAGTAAATCTCCTTTAACAGGAACAGTTTTTGATTCAAATGCAGGTGGACCTTTGGGACCTGAAATTAAATATGCTGGATACGATGCAATCATAATTAAGGGAGTAAGTGAAAGTCCCACCTTAATTATCATTGATGACGATGAGGTGCTTCTGGAAAATGCTAATGGATTATGGGGGCTAAAAACTTCAGAAACTTTTAGTTCAATTAAGAGGGATTATGGTAGGGATTTTAAAGTTGCGTGCATTGGTCCTGCTGGTGAAAATCAAGTGTTATTCTCATGTATAGCCACATGTAGTGGAAACTTTTTTGGGAGAGGCGGATTGGGTGCAGTGATGGGTTCAAAGAAGCTCAAGGCAATAGCAATTAGGGGGGATAGGAAAGTTTCTGTGTTTAATGAGGAACAACTAATGAAGTTGAGGGAGGAAGCGATTAAAAGAGTGAAGATGAATCCAGTTACAGGGAAAGCTTTACCAAGGTTTGGAACACCATTTCTAGTGCGCGTAATCGATGAAATAAATGCGCTGCCTACAAAAAATTTTAATGAGAGAAAATGGGTGAAAGCAGAGGTATTTTCGGGGGAGAATATAAGTAGGTATGTTATAAGGCGTAGAGCTTGTCCAATGTGTCCAATTGCATGTAAATTTATAACTAAATTTAATGAAATTGAAACGCATGGCCCTGAATTTGAATCTCTATGGGCTTTAGGAGTAAACTGTCAATTGGACAGTTTAGAGAAAGTTGTATATGTAAATAAGCTTTGTAATGAATATGGACTTGACACTATAAGTACAGGTGGAGTCATGGCATGCTTAATGGAGTTAAGTGAAAGTGGTATACTGGGAGAAGCAAAAATAGAGTGGGGTGATTTTGAAGCAGTTAAAGAAGTGTTAATTAAAATAGTGAATAGGGTTAATATTGGTAAATTGGCTTCACTTGGTGCAGAAAGATTAGCTAGACATTTTAATGCTAGTGGTATTGCAATGACGGTTAAGGGATTAGAGTTACCTGCATATGATCCAAGGGAAGTATATGGACAAGCACTCGCTT
>JANZKD010000226.1 GCA_025061245.1 Candidatus Culexmicrobium profundum | reverse complement strand
ATTGAAATATTTTTGTATTAGTGTTAACTGAATATTCTTAGGCTATTTAGAGGTTGGATGATGAAGTTAGATGAAATTGATAATGCAATACTTCGTGTACTTCTCAGTAATGCTAGAGCTTCAATTTCAGATATAGCACGTGAAGTAGGTATTAGTAGACCTACAGCTAGAAAGAGGATTCAGAGACTATTGAGTTCAGGGTTGATTAAGGGTTTTTCCGCCATTATTGATGAAAGTTTACTTAAGGGTTTTCAAGTTGTATGTTGGATTAAGGCTTCAGATGCTGAGAAAATTGCAAGTGAACTTGAAAAAATAAATGAAGTAACAAGGGTCTATGTGACTAGTGGTGAGCGGAATATTATCTGTATTGCGAGAATTCCTGACATGATGTCTCTTGAGAGTTTAATTAACAAGTTGTCAAGTTATAATTTACCCTTTGAGTTAAGTATTGTTTTAAAATCAATTTCAAAGCCAATCTTCCCTGAGTTTCTAAGCATCTTGAAGTTGAAATGTGATTATTGTGGTAAGGAAATTGTAAGTAAAGCTTTAACTTACACTATACATAATAGACGCTTCTACTTCTGTTGTCCAACTTGTCTCAGAGAGTTTAGTAAGAGACTTAAAAGTAAATGAAGCCTTAATAATTATTTTCAATTTGGCAACAATGAAGTTTATCTATATTAATTGAGATGGCTAATTGGTGATGTTTATGGTTAGAGATCCCGTATGTTTCATGGAAGTAGATGAGAATACTACGGAGTATAAGGCTGAGTATAATGGTAAGACCTATTATTTCTGTAGTGAAAGATGCATGGATCTTTTCAAGTTAAACCCAAGCAAGTATTCTTCAAGGTTTGACTTTAAAATTGATGAAAATCCTTGTAGTAGATGTAATCTCTGCCGCTGGTAGGCTGATAGCTTTCTGATATCTAGTAGAAATCAATTCCTTACATCTTCTTAAATGCTATATTAAAGCCAAAGCATTCTAAATTTCTTTTATTGCAGCCTTCAATCTGCAATTTCCATTCCACGGTGAACTTGATATAGCATTGCTTTTATTCTTCTAAAATATAAGTAGTTTCGAGCTGCTATGTGTGATGTTGACTTTCTAATTGAATATTGGCCTAAGATACATGGATCATTAAACTTAATTTGGAATATTGCATGTGAACTTGCAGATAAGCTTCTTGAAATCTATGGTAAAGTGCAGTTTTCAACTGCTACTGGAAATTATATTAAAATTGGAGATGAATGGCATCTACAGAAATATCCAATCCCAATAATAAAGATACCAATTGGAGAAGTGGGTGTAAATTTAAATGGAGTTTCATTTGTAACTTGTATTTACTCAAAATCTTTAACTGAGGACTTTCTTAGTGAGTTGATGAGATTAAAGGAATTGAACTTTGAAATTTATGGTGGAAAAGATTTCTTCAAGACCTTTCATAGATCTGGAGTAAAGCAGTCTCCTTCAACTATCTTAAAGAACATCATGGAGAGTCCTGAAAAGGTTGTTCAGATGGAAGTTAAGAGGAGAATTGATGATGCCTATAAAATCGTTGACGACATAAATGAGGTGTATGGGTTAATGAAGCAATTCAAGCTGCAATATATTAGTCCCTAATTTACAGCTTATTTCTTTTACATTCGGTTTTATAGAAGGAAGGCGGCGCAATATCCCTTAACATCATCTGAAGGAAGGTTAGATGTCTATTTTCCGAGAACAAGTATTCCTAGACCTATTCATGCTGATCTTCAAGATATGGAAGAAAGGAAAAGAAAGCTATTCAAACTAGAGAAAATGGAACAAAAGAAAAATGAATAAGCCTAACTTCAAGTAAGTTATTATTAAGCGTGGATTTGGGGGATTAAATATTGGGTAAAATTGTTAGGGAAGTTTATTATTTTGATGAGCCTGGTCCACAGAATACTGATGATGTTATAGAGATTGTAGTTAAATATCTTGACAATTCAAATGTTGATTGTGTTCTTGTGGCGAGCACTTCTGGGAAAACCGCTCTTAAATTTGCTGAAGCATTGAAGAATAAAGAAGTTAAAGTCATCTGTGTTTCTGAACCACCGTTAAGACAAATGTGGGGTGGAACTTGGCCTGCCATAGATGACGATACTAAAAAGAAGCTAGAGGAACTAGGTGTAATAGTTCTAGATAGAATTCCATACAAGTTTCACGGCTCTGTTATGGAGCTTTCTAAGTGGAAGATTCCAGTGCCTGAACATATAATGCGCGATACACTGGCCTTTGTTGGTGGTCAAGGATTAAAGGTTGCAGTCGAGATAATGTTTATGACTGTTCAGGGAGGATATGTTGAAGTAAATAAAGAAGTAATTTCAGTTGGCGGTTCTGGCGGTGGGGCTGATACTGCAATTGTTGTGAAGACCTGTCATCCAGAGGCAATATTTTCACCTGAAAAAGATAAGAAACTTGAAGTTCGAGAAATTCTAGCTATGCCGAGAAAAAAGAAGTGGTGGTAGTGCACTAATATCCTAAATTATTTTCTTCTTGTTATTGTTAAGGATAGATTTTTCTACTTGATATCTTTAAGATTTATGGGGTGACCTTTAGTGGGAAGGGATTTTATTCCAGAAACTTAGCATAATCCCCTTAGTTTCAAATAGCTTTTTGCTCAGCGTTCAGTATACTGGCGTCACATTGCCCTTAATTTTGATAAATGTGAGGTGAATGGCAGTGCACAGTGTAAATCATGAAGTCAAGGAGATTCTACCCAAACAGCTAACTGCACGTAAAAGGGATTTCTCAAGGTGGTATGATCAAGTGTTATCCTTAGCTGACATTATTGATAAGCGGTATGAAGTTAAGGGTATGTTCGTATGGAAAAGCTATGGAATCAAATTGATGAAGTCTATTAAGACTCTATGGGACAAGCTATTTGAGGAGAATGATATTCATGAAATGTATTTTCCACTAATTGTTCCATTAGAGTATGCTATGAGAAATAGGGAGTGGTTTAGTGGATTTAAAGATTCAGTTTTCTGGGTTCTATTACCTGGGAGAGATGAGGCGAAGCATATACTTAGACCCACTGGTGAACCTGCAATCTACCCAATGTTTAAGTTGTGGATAAAGTCGCGTAGTGATCTTCCAATAAGAGTCTACCAGACAGTTTCTTCATTTAGATATGAAACAAGGCAGACTAGACCGCTAATTAGAGATAGGGAGATAACTTTCTGGTATGAAATACATACTGCCCATGCTTCCAGACAGGAGGCTGAGAATGAACTTAAGAAGCATATGGAGATTAATGATGAAATATGGAGGAATCTTGCAATTTCACCAATAAAAGTTGAGAAGCCTAGATGGGAAGTCTTTCCAGGTGCAATTGGGGCCATTGAATATTATGTGGTGATGCCTGATGGAAGATTATTGGAAAATGGTTCATGTAACAATTTGGGGCAAGCATATTCGAAGAAATATGAAATAACATTCAGGGATAAAGATGGGAGAATAAAGTATGTTTGGCAAATATGTACTGGAAATGGAGCTAGATATCTAGCTGCTGTGGTAAGTCTTCATGGTGATGATAGAGGTCTCATCATACCTCCAAGTATTGCTCCCATCCAAGTGATTATTATTCCAATATACTTCAAAGATAAAATTTCAATGATATTGAAGGAAGCAAGAAAACTTCTAAACCGCTTAAAGAAAAGTGGAGTTAGAGTTGAATTGGATGATAGATTGGAAATTAGAACTGGAGAAAAATTCTTCATCTGGGAAATAAAGGGTGTTCCAATTAGAATTGAGATTGGACCTATAGAAATTGAAAACAACTTTTACACAGTTTTTAGACGTGATACTTTCCGGAAGGAGCAAGTGTCTGCTAGAGATATTTCAAGCTACATTAAGAAATTATTAAAGGAAATTCAAGTCAACTTGCTTAATAGAGTAAAACGATTCTATAGTGAAGTAATTGTTGAATGCAGTGGACTTGAAGATTTAAAGACTGTAATTAAAACTGGAAGAGTGGCGAAGGTTTATTAGTGTGAAAGTAGGGGGTGCTGGGATA
>JANZKD010000271.1 GCA_025061245.1 Candidatus Culexmicrobium profundum | reverse complement strand
CCTCTCTCTCCTCTTCTAACTTTTCCTTCTTTTCTTCAATCTCTTTCTTCTCTACTTTTTCCTCAACAATCTTTACTGAACGCGGCACTGGAAATGCTACAATATAATTTTCAGGCTCAAAGAAGCCTTCAAGAGCAATAATTTTCCTCCAATTCACCAAGTCATTTAAAGCTATACTCAAAGTTATGCTTCCAACATTATTCTCTTCAGCCCATTTAATAAGCTCATCAAAACTAACCTTATCCTCTCTCTCCGCAATAAATTTATACAGTTTATCAAGAATTTGCTGATAATAATTGTTTTCTTCAGCCAATAATTTCTACACCCCTAAAGCCAAATAAATAATAGGCTTAGGTTCTATTTATCTTATTCAACAAATATTTCAATATTCTTCCCACATAATAATTATGAGAACATGCCGCGTAAACTTGAAAGAAGAAAGAGAAGAACTGGATACATGTACTTTGTTGCATCAGAAGTTAGAAGCAACATGATGTTAGACGACATACTTGATATTGTCTTCACTAGAGCTGTTGAATATAAGAAGGCGGCGAAAATCATTCTTGAAGGCATAAAGGAAATAGCTAAAATTCATAGAAGAAGACCTCTATGGATTAGTGATAGTGAAATGTCATCATTAATAAATGAAAGAATAGGCAAGAATAAGAAAAGCCTAGCATACCGAGTTATATCCGAATTTCTAGTACCCTTAGGATTCATAACCTATAGACCAGACGAAGGAAGATACTTCATAAGCAAAAGCTTCCACTTAGCCCTAAGAAGACTAGCAACAGCATACAACAAGTGGATGAGAACATGAACAAAAACCAAATAGCATCATTAATTAAAAAACTAGAAGAAGTCAAACTCAATTTCCATGTAACTGCAATGCCAGACTTCTTCATAGACCACTTCATAATATACCCCAATTCCATCAACCAACTAATAGAAGACCTAAAATCAGTAGCTAAACGAAAGGGAGGAAACATCTTCAAAGGAAGACAATTCCTATTAAGAGGAGGATGTGCAGCCAACTTCGCCGCGGCACTAGGAAGACTAGGAGTAAAAACAACTTTAATAGCGGAAACAAATCAACTAGGATTCGCAATCCTAAAATTCTTCTCTGAAAACGTTGATCTAAGTAAAGTTAAGGTTGGAGATAGCCAAGCTCTCACAACTGCACTTGAAGTAAAATTGGATAACGAGAAAGTTAATATAATGTTCAGCCATCCCGGCCCAGGAAGAAATTTTGGTCCAGAAAAATTAACAAATGAAGACTATGAAGTTATATTAAATTCAGATTTCGTAGCAATCTTCAGCTGGAACATGAATAATAAAGGCACACAACTAATAGACAATGTATTCAGCAGAGTTAAAGAGTCAGGAAAAGGAAAAACATATCTAGACATCGGAGACCCAACATCGAAAAAACAAGAACTAAAAATACTCATAAATAAAATATTGAAGAAAGACCTAGTCGATGCATTTGGCGTAAATGAAAATGAACTAAAACAAATATGCGAAGCACTCAACATAAAACAAAGCAAGCAAGACTTACAAACACTTCTAAGAAAACTCTCATCAGAAGTCAATTTTAGAATAGACCTACACACAACATCCTTCTCAGCAACCGCAACCAACGGAAAAATAACAATCACACCAACATTTAAAGTTAAAGTACTAAGAACCACAGGTGCAGGAGACGCATGGAATGCAGGCAACATCTACGGATGGGGAATAAAACTAAACGATAAAGAACGATTAATAACTGCAAATGCACTAGCAGCATACTACATATCAAACAAAAAACCAATCCACCCAAACATAAACCAACTAAAATCATTCCTAAACCAACAACTCAACCAAATGAAAACTTCAAGCTAATGTAAAATATATATGCTCATGCACTAATATATTAACATATGAAAACAATAACAATTAGAGAAGAAATCTACGAGAAACTCGTCAAATTAAAAAGAGAAGGTGAAAGCTTCTCAGACGTAATTGAAAGACTATTAAACAAACCTAAAATTAGCATACGATTCTTCGCAGGAAAACTCGAGGACAGCGAGGCATTAAAATATCTTGAAGAAACGTGGCTAAAATTCAGGAAAAACATCAAATTAAGGTGAAACAATGATTCTACTTGACACCTCCTTCATTATAGACCTATTCAAAAATCCAAGTAAAGTAGAAAAATATCTAGATTTAATTGACGAAGAAGGCGCATGTTTAACGTCAATATCACACTTTGAAATCTTTAGAGCAAAACGCTTCATGAGCAAAAAAGAAATCTCATATTTCAACCAACTATTCAATGCATATCCCGTCTATAACTTCAATTTACAAGCATCTGAAAAAGCTTCAGAAATATGGGCAAAACTTGAAAGACTTGGCGAAATGGTAAATCCGTTAGATATAATGATAGGCGGAATAATGCTGGCCAACGGAATAAACAAGATAATAACCAAAGACAAAGACTTTAAAACAATAAGCAAAATAACAGAAATAGAAGTGATCCTAATTTAAAATGGTCAGACTTGATTCTCCTACATAGTTTACATTTTAAGAACAAATCCATGACTAAAATCATAACAAAACAATAACACCATAAAATGACATCATTAAGACCAGTAGTATTTGCACATAAAAACCTAGAAGTAAAACGCAAAAACCACAACTCAACACACTAACAACCTGCCCGTGTTGCATTGCAGGAGGAACTTAGGTAAGCGATGATTGCATTAAGCAGAGGACAAGCTTCGCCAAAATGTTGTGGAGATGATTCTAATGAATATTGGATTGCTTACGATTCTTCTGAAAATACTTTAGGAGTTTGCTGTGATGGAACTTGGCATGAAGGAGGAAATGTTGTAGTGATCTAGATTGTAAGGGATATGATCCAAATACATTTACAAAGTTAGTTTGTAATTGTCCATCGAGTAGTTGTAGTCATCCAGATACTGCAGATGATTATACTTGCAAGCCTTTACCATCTTGTTCAGATAATTCTGAATGTGCTCCCGATTATTGTTGTGATTATCTTATAGGCGGTGATGGCGAATGTGTGGAGAAAGGACCTTATTCTGAAAATAGAAAATATCTTTGTGACCCCCCAGTTTGGGTTGTTAATGAGGAGATTAAAGAAAATAAAGAGCCAATTAACTTATTTGAGACAATTTTAAACTTTCTCTCTAACTTGTTTTCATAAGATAAACCTTATTGAGATCTATCCATTCCCAAACATCCTTGACTTTGTCCTTAATCAATCCATCTCCGCAAGAATAAAGACCGAGAGTATTACCAGGACCTATAAGTATTTTTGCATTAGGAAAGTTTTCGAGTAGACCATTAACAACATATTGAGGTAAACTAACAGCCCACTCACTACCTCCTGCACCCAGTGGGGCGGGGTCGATTATTATATGATTATTAGGGTATCCGAATGTTCTCAAAGTTTCTGGAATTATATGATTTATCCCTTCTATTTCGTTAACCTTCGGATTCCATCTTTCATACCCAGCTATAAACTTAACTAAATCCCAGTATGGCCAATTTTTAGTTAAATATTGATCTAAACCATTGTAGCTCTTGATATAGTCCCAGAAATTATTAGGATGGTCCCAAATAATGTCATGTAATGTTTGGAAATTTATCCCAACAAATTGCTCAACTGTATTCGGTAATCTATGAGATCCGTCTGGATTATTGGCGCCCCTGTCTACAATCCAACCGTAGTATACAAATCTGGGATCTACCTTATCTCCTGGTATTACTCCATGGACTGGCCATTCAACTTTTCCATTTGGATATAATTCGCTAATCTTCTTAAATTCTCTCCAACTTTGTTCTAAGCTTATTCTCGCACCTTCCAATCCAACTACCTTTTCACCCTTTTCCATATCCCAAGTAGCGCTAGGCAAATAAAATTTGAAAAGCAAAGCTTGCCTCAGAGTATTGTCTTCTGGATAAAGCTTTCTTAGTTCAGTAGAATTCCACCAAGGAAAATCTTTATTATAATATTTTCCGTCTTTAGCTTTCCAATCAAGTTCAAATTGCAATTTTA
>JANZKD010000137.1 GCA_025061245.1 Candidatus Culexmicrobium profundum | reverse complement strand
AAAATACTGTGGGGGTAGCCTCCCTCAAAGTTGAAGTGTAAACATGTGATGTGAAGTTTTTCTTTGAGAGAGTAAGTAAGAGGAGGAGTATTGTTGAGAGAAGACATGCAAGTAGATTTAGGGAATATGAGCCGAGATGTAATGTAAACATTATCACCATGACATATGATGATGATACGAGGAAATCATTTAAAACAGCAACAATAGGATACACTATAATGTCGGGGTCAAGCCCCCTCCTAAAACTTGAAAAAGCTGTAAAGATTGTGAGGGGCATTGAAAATGCAGTTGCCATTGTACAGGTAGTTGCAGGAATTATGAGAAAATATGGATAATCATTCAAAGATGTATAACCTACAAGGAAACTAATTATGAAGGTTAAGTTACCCATACTTATGGCATCTATAAATGTCACCATGAAGATTGCCTTTAAAAGTGAATAAAAATCATCAGTATTATTAATGAACTTCGGTCTAATCCGACCTGTATGAAGCATTGTCCCAAGCTTCCCTGAAAGAATTCCACTCACATCCCCCCTCACAGATAGAATTGAAGGATACAATGCAATTATCCAAGGTTGCTCGACAAAAAAGTATGAAGAAACAGCAAACACTCTGCCAGAAAGAATACCACCCATACTAAATATAAGTGCAACTGCCACCTCAATGAACGCCTTGTTTATGTAATCCAAAAAGACCCATCGTTTCATTGCCCCATCGCTGTAGCAGCCCCCATCACCCTCCCTTAACTTTCATAATAAAAACACGACCATCCCTAAACAATATCCACCTAATCCTATCACCATTTCTCAATCCAAGTCTCTCAACAATAACCTTCGGTAAAGTAGTACGTCTCCTACTCCCTCTAATCGTAACAGTTGTCTCCGTGATGTATTCCACATCATCCAAGTTTACCTGCATAGTCATAACTGTTATATTCATACTTTTAAATTTTTGGTGTCAAACCAATATCCTTTGGTTCCATTTTATATACAACAAAACAATTACAAACTATTATTAAAACTAATACACAAAATCACACATAACTCATCAGAAATAACCATAATCACAATAGTCATATTTTACAAGTTCCAATATCACTCTCCCCCAATCTTCTTAGGTGGAAATTCATCAGCCTTAGGAGAAGCACCAAACCTAACAATCTCATAAACTCTCAACACTAAACCTTCAGCTTGATACCAAGACTACTTCTAAGACTTAATCAACTTAAACCTTAAACTACAATATGCTACTTCTCATCAACCCCTCTGCTCAATTCCTTCACTTCAATCAATTCCTCCTTATCTCCTAGAACTCTCACAGCCCTCTTCAACAACTTCCCATCAATTTCATGCACATCATAAATCTTAACAGTAATAGGCTTCCCCTCAAACTCTAACCCCTCGCAGAAAATGTAAAATCAAAATCATCAACATTTCATACCTTAACTTAACACTCAAAGAGTATTCCCAACATTAGGCTTTAAACTTTGGAGTTACAGCTACCTCTATGCCTGGATCTATCTCACAGATTTCCTTTAATTTTGATGGCGCTCTTCTACATACTATCAATGCCTTCGGCCTTACCTTCCTAACCTCACTGAATATTTTCCTATAAACTATCACCTGTCCAATAGCCATATAATTCAACTCACACTCAACATCAATCATAAATCAATCAAAATATGGAAAATAATATATCTACACCACGCAGAAACCCTGAGGAAATGGCTCAACTAATCAAAACAACTTGAAGAAGGCTATAAACTATTAGTCAAAAATAAAGCAAAATCACAACCATAAACACGTATGAAGTAACAATAATCCCATAACATCTTTATCATCCATTTAATTAACTACTTTAATTTCTAATTCTTTCTTCCATTCACGGAATATTACTTCAAATTTTTCGAAGAATCCTTGTCTACCTAGTATAGCCATGTCAGATGATATATATTCTGTGAAGGCTACTGGGATGCTTAATTCTCCCAGCTCTTCAATTTCTATAGTTACCTTATCCTTTATGTGTGCTTGAACATATCCTCCTATGCCAGCTAAGTATTCTTTATGTGCATCGCTAAGATTTATACTGGCATCTTCAGCAATACTTGTATGGAAAAGACTAACCACAGCACCACTATCAACCAATGCATATAACCTAGTTATATGTTTACCCTTAACAATAACTGGAATCATTGGATAAAATCGACCATGAATATTAACATATCTAAAAGTCCTACTCTCAAAGACCATAAAATCACCGATATCCTCTAAACAATCATGAGGTCATGTCTCGGAACTTTAATCACATAATATTCATCACGCCTAAATCCCTTCTCCTTCATCACTTTACGAAGCTTCTCCAATGTATCTGCCCATGCAACTACAACACCATCCCTAACAGCAGCCCACTTACCCCTCGGAACCTTATCCAACTCTCCCGGTCTAATAAGTTCAACAACTTTACCCAACGCCTTAACCCCAAATAATAATATGAAACCAACTCTAATAAACTCAACACCTAATCTTTCAATTTTAAGCATAAGAGAGAAGAACACCACCTTTATAGAATGTCTCATTCAACTATTTTAACTTCACTTCGAAAACAACTCCATCAAAACTCCTAATAAAATCATCAACTCCCCTCCTCTTAACTTCTTCAAGCAATATGAAGGTATCTTCACCAGAAAGATAAAGAACACCCGCAGAACTAAACTTCTTCTCTACTTGGCCAAGTGTGTCGTCTCTCTCAAGAAGTAATACTGATTCAACACTCTCAAAAACCCTCCCACTTCACCTCAAAACATGTCCTAAGCCTTACATCTTCACACTCCAAAATCAAAAGATCATACTTCATTCTATATCAACTCACACATCTCCATAAATTATATTCAAATAATAAATTCTATTTGGCACAAAGTATGTATCAAACCTAAATGTTAATATTCGAATTCTAAATTAATAGTTTGATTGGTAGAATTAACATCAACCATCAAACCACCTTAAAATAATATGCTCCAACAATCACAAAACAATTTCTTACCCACTAAGTCTAACATATCTACTTATCTACTTAGAAACTTATCCTCAATATTCCCCATATATGGATAAGTTTAACTAAATGATTCAGCCACTAGGAGCTAACCTAGTTTCCATTACCGCCTCCATTTCAGCCAATTGAAGGGAAATCTCCCTCTCATATTCTCTAAGCATTCTTACCAACGGATGCTTCAAATTCAATTTATACAATTTAACTCTCCCAATCTTCCTAGAAACAACTACTACACCCAACCTCTCTAAATCTGGAAAATACTTATAGAAGGTTTGCTTACCCATCCCCAAAGCTTCAAGAACCTCCTTCTTAGTAAAGTCAAATAAAGGGTTGTCTAGAAAGAAGTCAATTATTCTAAGCTTTGGAGAACTTCCAAGAGTTCTAGTTAAAATTGATTCATATTTCTTTTTTGCATAAAGGTCTTCAGCCATGTTTATCACTAAACTGCTATGTAGGTAAGGTATTTAAATTTTACCTTACAAAGGTATTTTAAGTGAACTTTATGTCTAAAGTGCATAATGATGAAGAGATTAAGGCTGACATAATGAACAAGCTTATGAGAAGAGGTTGTTGGAGAGCTAAGTACTTGCCTCTCGAGAGCTTAGTGCATTGGATATCTAGAAAAATTAAAAGAAATGGAAAAAGAGTTAGGAGAATTATTAGAAGCCTCGTCAAAGAGGGATATATACTAGTCCATAAGGGGGGCAAAACAATATCATTAAACCCTGCTCGAAGCAGAGAAATAATAATGTACATTGAAAGAATAGTTAGAGAGAGGCCGCTAAAGTAATATTTATGCTTAGTTTATTATTGTTTAACGTTAAACTTATATTGGTTTGGTTTAACTTATCTATGGTGTATCTATGATGGATAGATATAAAGTTAAAGTTCATAGGAAGGGTTTAATTGTCATCCCAGCTGAAATTAGAAGAAGATTTGGCATATGTGAAGGCTCACATTTAGAGCTCATTGTTGAGGGAAATGAAATACGCTTAATCGTGCCGAAAACTCTTAAG
>JANZKD010000194.1 GCA_025061245.1 Candidatus Culexmicrobium profundum | reverse complement strand
AGAGCAAACCAATAAGTCATCATAATATGCCTCATCAGGCATAGTTGCAGTAGCACTTGGATTCGCAAAGGTTAAACTAACATAATCTATACTGGAAAGCTGATTTTCAAAAACAATATTGCTTAAAGAATATATGGTGCCTCCAACATCCACCTCTACAAGCTCAAACTTCTGAGAGGTTACATTGGCAATTAAAGTCCAAGTAACCCAGTCAGTATACCTGCTAGTTTGATATTCGAGATACTGCCAACTACCATTCCAAAAAGCAAAATCATAATACCTTGAAAAGAGATCCTTCCAGTAATCATGACCAGCATACCCAGCTCTAACATAGCTTGCATCTTCAAGCTCAAGAATCTGATAATCATCAGCATAAAAGCCAGTCATAAACTTGAATTTAACATAAACTATACCGCTTGAAATAGACTGTGAAAGCGGTCTCCTAACCTCAACTATAGTTGAAGAAGATGTATCCTCAAGCTTACCCCTACCCAGAGCATCAACCGTAAAGGTACCACCATTATTACTTGAATCCATAGTCCAATCACTAACATCATTAAAATCCTCATAGAGAAGCAGGCCAATACCAGTCCTAATTATACTTCCACTACTATACTGGTACACATCTCCACCACAAATATTATTGAAGTCTTGTTTAACCACAGAAACACTTGGACTTGAAATCGTAGCTAACAAAGCATTACTAGATGAATCGTAAACCTCAATCCTACCAACACTACCAAGACTGCTTATGTCAAGATAAAAAGCACCTGTTCCAAGCTGGCTACCCCCACCACTAATCAGCCTTTCAACTTGAACTGTAACCTCCTGAGATCTAAGCCAGCTGTAAAGCAGATCCGAGGCAAAACAAAGCAAACCACTACCAGGAAAACTAGGTTTTAAGTCAAATCTACTTCCATCATTCAAAACAACACTCAAATTCCTAATAGAGCAAAACTCACCAACAAGCTCCACACTACAAGATGAATAAAAAACAACAGAAGAAATAAACAAACCGAAAATTAGAACTGCAACTGCCTTCCTATTCATGATGATCAACCTCAAAAAAGAGAAAAACTAGTGAAGGGTTACTCAGCCATAATTTTATCCTTGAGCAACATTACTGCAATTATGATAACCGCGGCAATCATTACTATTGCAAATGGATCCCGTACAGCTTCAACGCTAATTATGCTTTGAGTACCGGCAGTTGCTGAGCCGAGGCTGGCTGAAAGCTCACTTTGCTTCCACTGCCAATCTCCAATCACCGTATGAGAATACTCCTTTTGATCGCTTGCTGTGAGGCTTCCTCCCCAATAACTTGTTGCATTAACCGATATGGAGACATAGTAGTATGGCCAGTAAATATAGTCCTGTTGCGGAGATCCGCCCCAAACAGCATCGAAAATGTCCTGAATATCCTTATAACCGCTTTGAATGGTTTGAGTGCTACTTCCACCCTCAGAGGGAGTGCCAACTTCATAGTCAAACCTAGTATTGCTAAACACACTATACTGACCAGAGGCATTATTCTTAAAGTAGGCCGTCACAAATACAGTGATATCCTGATTTCCATTACTATCCGTGTCAGCCAGATATTTTCCGCTGAGAGTTAACTCGAAGCCAACTTGAATCTGGACAATTTTAACCATTGTACCTGGAATAGTCCACACAAGCATTTTAGCGCTATAAGGAGTCAATGTGCCATCAGGATTAACCCACCACATACTGCCATCATCGAGATACACCCTTAAAATTCTTTCATCATCAGTCTTATAATCAATATACGGCCTAGCAGTAACCCCTGTACTGCTGTCTCCACTCTCAGCCTTTGCTTCAACTGGCCCTGGACCACTAGGCATGAAGTAGTAATAGTAGCCCAAAGCTACAACTACAATTACAATTGCAATTAAAGCCAGTATCTTTTTATTAAGCTCCAAGCATCATCAACCTCCTTCTAAAACTCCAAAAAATAGAAATATAAGTCCAGAAAACAAAGGCAAAGGTAAAAACGGAACTTAAACTAAGTAAGTTAGCACTTGACCTTTTTAAAGAGACTGTACAAGTCATAGTTAAAAGAATATGGAATCATAATTTATTGATTTTTATTTATTTCTAAGCTTCATGTAATCTAAGACCACTAGCCTAGAAAATGAAACCTATCTAAAGTTCTGCCAGAAAATTTCAGCTTCTAATAGTAACTTGCATGATAATGCGAATATTCATTCCAAACTAATTTATAGCCTCACTTATGACTAAGATGCAACAGGCAAAGCTCTTAATGATTACTGCGCTCTATAGTATTCACTTCTTAAGTTCTCTAGCTAAACACTTTGCTCCTTCTATGAGTAGTTTTTCCCATGAGTATCCTAACTTCTCTTTTATTGCTTTGAGTTCTTCGTGAACTTTATCGTCTAAGACGATATTTACTCGTTTAACCATTTTGAAGTCACCATCTTACTGTGAGTGTGGAAAAGTATATAAGTGTTATACTCTCACACTATCATAGTGAGTGTGAGACTGTGGAAACAGTATTAAAAAAGAAGTACGTGTACGCAATGATGATGGCTAAGCTAGAAGTCCTATACAATGTACTCGAAGCTCTCACCACATGTAAGAGTATGAATGACATTGAGGCTCTCAAAAAGAGGCTCAAAGGAGCTTTTTATGATTTATTAGATTGGATGAGGATTTTCAGACTTGAGTATGATTCAGTAACAAGCGAAATTAGTGGCAATAAAAGAAGGATAAAAAATAGGATAGTCGCAAAGTATTGCTAAATTCTTTTTATTGGAGGGCTCCATGTGGGAGTACTGACCGCAACAATTAAGTTTAAGGTCAGCCCTGAAGAGCCCCTCCTAAACCTAATTGAAAAATATATTCAAGCACTAAGACTTTCTCTCAACTGGATAATAAACCATAAGGAAACTAGACTAAGCAAAGCTCATAGAGCATTGTACAGAGAACTTAGGGAGAAGTATAGCTTCCCAGCGAGAATAGCTGTCGATTGCTATAGAGAAGCAATATCAATTGCCAAAAGCTGGTTCAAAAATCCAAATAGAGGTAGAAAACCAATCATAAAAGCAAAGAGAATGTGGCTGACATACAGACAATCATATACAATCAACTTAGAAAAAATGGTTGTTAAAATAACCAGTTTAGGTGAAATCAAATTAATTGGATATCCATCAAATATTGAGGAGTATTCTGATTGGAGTATTAGAGAAGCTAGACTCATAGTTAGAAATAATGGCGTTTTTCTACATGTTTCAGTTAAGAAAAACACTAATGAACCTACTCCATCATTAAATGCTATTGCAGTTGACATTAATGAAAGAGAAATAGTCTATGGATTCCCATCAAAGATAGCTAGAGACAAAACCAGAGTTGAAGACTGCATTAAAATAAAAAAGCACATCAACCATTTACAAGAAAAATATAGCTTCTCCAAGTATAAGGCTTGGCTCAGACCAAAGCTTCTAAAAAGAATAAAAGCACTCTACAAGAGAATAAGAAACATAACTGAAGACTATGCCAAAAAACAAGCTAAAAAGATTATTGACTACGCAATTAAAAATGATAAAGATACGATAATCCTAGAAGACCTAAACAAATTAAATAACAATTCAAAGAGACTTAAGAAACCATGGAGAGAACGCCTAACATACATGACCTACAGAAAACTACAATTCTGGATAGAATGGCAAGCAAAAAAGAAAGGAATAGCAATAATCAAAATAAACCCAAAAGGAACATCAACAACATGCCCATACTGCGGACAAAAAATGAAACAAATAGCTCATAGGAAGTATATGTGCTCCCATTGTGGCTTTAAAGAAGATAGAGATGTTATAGCTGTTTTTAACCTCATCTGCAAGATGGAGGTGGCTCTGACCCACCCGACTGCCCCGCCAATGAAACATGTAAACCCGAATAAAGGCGGGGAATTAGTCAGAAATAATAGAAGAATGAGAGTTAATCGAGGCTTTCATCTTCCCTGGTGAATTTCTCTAGGCCGCCCCAAGCCAACGCACATACTAATGCAACTACCAGAAGCATTTCAGGCGC
>JANZKD010000266.1 GCA_025061245.1 Candidatus Culexmicrobium profundum | reverse complement strand
TAGGCACTGATCAAGCTAATGGAAATAACTGTTTAAACATGTTTAGAGAAATGAAGATGGCTGCCATACTTAACAAGGTTAGACATCAAGATCCAACTGTTCTCCCAGCATGGAAAATTTTACGAATTGCAACTATTGAAGGTGCAAGATGCTTAGGACTAGATGATATCATAGGCTCTATTGAAGTAGGAAAGAGAGCAGATATTATCATAATTAACATGAAAAAACCAAATTTAATTCCAATACTATTCAAGCCGATTAGAAATATTGCATTTAATTTAGTTTATAGTGCTAATGGAAGCGAAGTTGAAATGGTTATGGTGGACGGTAAAATATTAGTTGAAAATGGAAAATGCATCACAGTAGATGAGGAAAAAGTCTTAGAAGAAGCACAAAAAGCTGCTGAAGAATTAGCTGAGAAGAGTGCTAGCGATTATATAAAAGCCAATCCATTAATACTCAAATATCAACTGGAAAAATTAATATGAAACACATGATGCAAGCGAGATAAAATTTATTTACTTTTCACTCATTTATTTTAATAAAATTAAATTATTTAAACATGGAGGATAACTTAGTGGTTAATGCCATTGAAATCGAAGAATTAACAAAATATTATGGCAAAGTTAAAGCTGTTGACTCGCTTAGCCTTACTATAAGGGATAGAGAAATTTTCGGTTTGCTAGGACCTAATGGGGCTGGAAAGACAACAACTATTCTCACCATTGCAACAGTTTTAAAGCCTACCAGTGGAACGGTATTTGTTTATGGATATGATGTAACGAAACAACCTGATAAAGTTAGAAAGATTATTGGTGTTTCTTTTCAAGAGCCCAAAGCATTACATGTAGATAAGGTTATTGAAATTTTAACTTGGCATGGAAGAGCATGTGGATTAAGTGGGCAGGAGCTTAAGGGTAGAGTTAAAGAAGTTATGGACAGGCTTGGATTATGGGAACATAAAGATAAATTATTCATGGAGCTAAGTGGAGGGTTTAAGAAGAGGGTTGAAGTAGCTAAGTTATTGATTCAGAAACCTAAAATTGCAATTTTTGATGAACCTACAGCGCAGATTGATGTTATTGGTAGACATGAAATATGGAGAGCTATAAGGGAATTAAGAGAGGGAGGATCAACATTAATGATAGCTACAAATAATATGAATGAGGCAGAGGTATTATGTGACCGAGTGGCAATAATTCATAAGGGAAAATTAGTTACGGTTGGCTCTCCTAATGAACTAAAAGATAAAATTCCAGGAGGAGATGTAGTTGAAATAATTGTGGATAAACCCTTAGTGAAAGATGTAGTTGATGAACTTACATTAACGGTTAAAGCTTCATCAGCAAGATATATGAATAATAAGTTAATCCTCTATCTCGATAAAGGAGAAGCTGCAATTCCAAGAATAATTGAAAAATTGGGTGAGCACAATTATTATACTAGGCAGGTTAGAATGAAAGAACCAACTTTAGATGACGTGTTCTTCTACTTTACTGGAGTAAGATTATTGGAGGGAGGAAGTTAGAGGGATGTAAATGCGTGGGATGTTTTTAATAATTGAAAAGGATTTAAGGAAAATTAGGCGTTACAAATTCTTTATAACTATGAGGTATACGTGGTTTATAATTCAAGTCCTAGTTTTCGGTTTGGCAATTTCAAAAATAGTTGCCTTAAAAGATTTTTATAGATATTATTTAGTAGGAGTATATTCTTCAATTTTATTTCTCATGTCAATCTATACAGGGTATGATATAATTTCTGAAGCTGAGTATGGATTATTCGACTATTATTTATCACTTCCAATACCAAGAAAGGAATTCATAATGGGAAAAATTATTGGAAGCGGCATGTCATCACTAATATATACAACACCAATGTTAATAACAATTCTATCACTCATTGGTGTAAATTCACTTGTAAATTTAATATTGGCATTATTTTCAGCATTACTTTTCTCTCTAGGAATAAGTGGATTAATAATATCCATAACAATGATGGTAAAGTCAGGTGATATTTCAGATATTCTTTTCGGAGCAATTAGCACTTTGCTTGTAAGATTAAGTACAGTTTACTATCCAATAGCCATAATGCCTGATTACTATAAAATTTTCGCAAGTATAAATCCATTGAGTCACGCTGCAGAACTCCTTCGATTTCTATTAATAGGTGAATACTATTCATTTCCACCTGAAATTACAATAACTCTATTAATTGGATTAGCAATTGGCATGTCATCTATTGCATCAATAATTATTGAGAAAGTAATTGAAGGTGGAGTTTGGCGTTGAGTATACGAATTCTCATAGAAAGAGATCTTAATCGATTCTGGAAATATAAGTGGTGGGTAACAGGGATAATTGTTACAAATTTAAGCGACCTATTAATAATGTCACTTATTTTCAGCAATATTGTAAGGAAAGAATTTGTACCAGAATACCTCAAATTTACAGCTCCAGGTGTAACCATGATGGCTCTCTTCATATCAGCATTTTCGATTGGTAGAGAGGCAGCTCAAGAGATTAGAAGACGATATCATCATTACTTATTAACTCTACCCTATAATGATTGGGAATTAGCTCTAGGGAAAATACTTGCTGGAATGATTAGGGGTATAATATATGCTCTCCCATTTCTATTACTAACATTCATAATTGTGGGAATTCCATCGCCAATAGGTTTACTTGTAATTTTAGGAGTTGTTGCAGTTACTTCATTATCAATGTCCAGTTATGGTATAGCATTATCTGCATTAGTGGAGAAAATAGATATTTATGTAACAGTTAGAAGTTTATCCTATTACCTAATATTTTTCTTTAGTACAATTTTTTATCCTGAAGATGCGTTAAAGCATTTAACTCAAATTAATGCTGCATACAGTATTGTACTGGAAATTTCGAGAGTTAACCCCATATCTATTGCTGCTGAAATAATTAGAAATACCGTTGGAATAGCACAAGCCGCCCAATCAAACATACCTCTCTTCATAATTTTAAATTTAATAATAACAGTTTTAGGGATTACAGTTTATATAAGAGCTCTAAGAAAGAAATGACCGTGACAAATCAAAGTTTAATAGAAATGCTACGTGAGAGATGGTGGAGGAAAGTAAAAGAACACCAGTTAGAAAAAACGGAAATAGTCATTAAGGCTAGACCTCTTACACCCACAGAAGCCATTGGAAAACCCGCAAGAGAGGATTATCCTCTACTTAAGGGAAAAGAGGTAATGATTGAAGCTGACATTAAGGGATGTAAAGGACAAGCATTCACAGATGAACCTCTAAATTTTACTGGAAAACTTAATTCAATCTATACACTTCCACTTAAGAATAATGGAAATAGAGCACTATTAGTTGCAACTATAAATGCAACATATAACCTTCTCGGCTTGGTTCAGAATACAAGGCATTGTAAAGATAATGGTCCTGAAGAATGCGGCAAAGAACTTGCAAAATACTTAGTTGAAAAACACGGTAAAAATATTAGAGTTGGAATGATTGGATATCAACCAGCAATAGTTTACCATCTATCTAAAAGTTTTACTAAATTTAGAGTATCCGACATGGATCCAGAAAACATTGGGAAAAAGAGAAATAATATAGTTATAGAAACGTATTTAAACAACGATGACATCATCGAGTGGAGCGATATTATTCTTGCCACAGGAACAACTATCATAAATAATACTATTAACCGCATATTGATGAAAGCTTATGGAAAGGAAATTTACTTTTATGGTGTTACAATTGCAGCTGCAGCTTATGAATTTAAGTTAAACAGACTATGCTTCAAATCATTGAGTTAATTTAGGTCCATGGAACCTTAATAGCGTCAACTTCATCATATGAAATAATTTTATGCCATTCCTTTACATATTCTGGAAGAAATTCTAAGTAGCTGAGATATCTCTGATCTCCAAGTATAAAGACACCTTTATCTTTAAGGCTTCTTATAGCTCTACCAAGGGCCTGTGAAGCTCGTCTAAGAGCAGGCAATGTATAAGCATAAAATCTACCTCGCTCACTACCATAAAGCTTAGTATAGTATTCAATGTACAATTTAATTCTCACAGAAGGCTTTGCAAAGGGGATG
>JANZKD010000209.1 GCA_025061245.1 Candidatus Culexmicrobium profundum | reverse complement strand
TGTTAGAAGCTGGTATTCTGTTGTTCAGCAGGGTTTAAAGGTTATCTTAAATGCAAGTTATGGTGTAATGGGCAATGAAGTTTTTCCGCTTTACTGTCCACCGGTGGCTGAGAGTACAACTGCCTTGGGGAGATTTGTGATTTCGAGAGCTATTGAAAAGGCTAGGGAGATTGGTGTTGATGTAATTTATGGTGATACTGATAGCATATTTCTTCATAATCCTTCGCCTAATCAAATTAACTTGCTTATGCGTTGGGCTAAGGAGGAGTTTAAAATAGATCTTGACGTTGATAAGGTTTATCGATACGTAACTTTCTCGGGCTTAAAAAAGAATTACTTGGGTGTATTTAATGATGGCTCTGTAGATATAAAAGGATTAGTTGGAAAGAAGAGGAATACTCCTGAATTTCTTAAGTCTGCATTTATAAGTATAGTTAATGCTTTAAGTGAAGTTAAGTCACTTGAGGATTTCGAAAAGGCTAAAGAGAAGATTAGGTTAATTGCTCAGGATTGCTATAAAAAGCTTCGAGAAAAGAAGCTTTCATTAGATGAACTAGCTTTTAGAGTTAAGCTTTCTAGACCGTTAAGCCACTATGTTAAAACTACTCCTCAGCATGTTAAGGCTGCTCAGCTGTTAGAGAAGTATGGACGAAAGTTGGGGGCTGGGGATATTATTTCTTATGTTAAAGTTAAGGGTGAACTTGGTGTTAAACCTGTTCAATTGGCGAGAATTGATGAAATTGATGTAAATAAGTATATTGGACACATGGAAACTACTTTTAGACAGGTTTTAGAGGCTATTGGTGTGAATTTTGATGAAATTATTGGTCTCACTAGTTTGGATTCATTTTTAATTAGAGGGAAATAGGTTATTTCTCCCATATTCTTTGAGCATATTTGCCGCCTATTATTCCTCCAATAACTAGTCCTATAAGTGACATTATCATTAATGGGAATGTCATTCCTCCGAATAGTAGTGCTGAAAATACTAGGTTTATTAGGAATGCTGCAAAGCCAACTTCTATTCCTATTCTCTCATGATCTCTATATGCTCTTCTTGCTACGAGGTATGCTCCAATTATTCCGCCTAAACAATATACAATTGGTATTGTTACTTGTAATATTATGTCTGGTAGAGCTGTTGTTTCATAAACGTATGATAGTAGTGCTATTGTTATCCAGGCTGGGGCATTTGCAAGCATTGAGCCTGCGAGATATTCTTCAAATACAGGCATTCGACCTTGCATTTCTTTCATCTCTTTCTTAGTTATCGTTTTATATAGCGGTAAATACTTATTTAGAAATCGATATTAAGTGTTTTGAAGGTGAATTTAATGAGTTCTTTACTTAGAAATTTTGTTCAGGAAAGTAAAGTACTTAATAAAGTTAAGGTGGAAGATTTTCTTCCTGTGTATTTTGGTATAAGGCCTTGTTCTCTTATTACGATTCCTGCTGAGCTTCCTAGTGGATCTATATTTGGCAAGCAAATAGATGAAAAGTGTGCAAAGGATTTAGCGTTGATTTTGAGTACTAGAGATTTAAGGTTGAGGGGTGAATTAATCTTAAGGTTAAGAAATAAGATGAGGAAATTATTTAAGGAGATAGTGTTTAACTCTGAAGAATTTAAGGCTCATGAATGGTGGGCTAAAAAGCTTAACTTACGAATGAAAATCGAGGAGGTTAGGCCAAGCATATATGAGGTATATCTCTATAAGGATAGGAAGATTGGTAAGATTTTAAAGAAATTATTTTCAGTTAGGCGTGAAATTAGACGAGCCATATATCAGATGAGACCTGTTAATTTACCTCCCTCTTTAATCGTCTATCCAGAAGAGTTGTCTGCTTCATACATTACGCAGTTAGGAGAGGTTTTAGGTTATCCTGATTGTTGTATTAAGAGGTACGCTGATGAAAGGAGCACTGGAGTTTATGTGGAGGGTAGAGCTTCTCAGCAAATTAAGGAGTTAAAGAAGTCTGGTGGAAAACCTAATGCCTTTGCATATTTTTCCAGTAGTTTTCTTCCATGCTCGCCTCAATGTCCTAAGGCAAGTGAGATTGGAAAGAAGATATATGATGCTATTGCTAATACCATTCCTGGATTTGAAAAAGTTTACTTGGATTGCTTGAATGAGAATGTTGAAATTGCTGAGAAGTATCCTGATATAATTGCTTCTCGTAGGAGAGATATGGATTCAAAGGTTAAGAGGCTTATTTCCTACATGTAATAATAAGAAATAAAAGTTTCTGTAACTCTAAATTATTATGTAAGGTGAAATTGATGTTTCCCCAAGCAATGGAGCTTTCCCCTGAACGTAAACAAGAGCTAATTGATAAAATTGCTAAGGAGATTGTTAAGCGTGGGCTTGAAACTCCGGCGATAATGTTTCTAGAGACTTTTAAACCGCTTTCTTGGGTTGGAGCTGAACTTTCAATAGTTTATGTAATGCCCTTCGTGAAAGCCTACATTGAGAGTCCAATAGTCGATGAAGTTGTAGCTTTGTTCCACGATAGGAATGCAGTGGAGCAATTAATTAAAAGAATTGAAGAATTAGTTGAAATAGAGAAGGAGAAGGAGAGAGCAATTAAAGAAGCTAGGAAGAAGGCTGCCAAGGATAAGGGTAAGAAGAGACGATGGTGGATATTTGGTCGGTAGTTTATTCTTTTTCAAGCGTTTCGGTTGAGGTTATTTCTGCTGCCCATTTGACTAATTCACTAATTATTTTTTCATTTACATATGGAGCTATAATGAAGACTTCATAGTCTCTATAATCGTTTCCTATCCATTCATTATTGTATGAAATTACATATATTGGTAAATCAAATGATGCAATGTTTGGTCCACTTCTCCGTATATTGTATTTAGAGTATTCTTCATATTCCTGCGGTGTTATCGGGAGTTTTACTTCTACCGGGTATTTATCTTTTATTATTATAAAGTCGGACTTTGTTAGATCCCATAATTCTAAGGCTTTTTTAGCTGCTTCCTTCACTGCTTCATTGAATTCTCCTTTAATCTTTTCTAGTACTTCTGCTTCCCCTTCCTTTGATTTTATGATTAAGTTTAAGCTCAATGGTTATCCTCCAATTGCTTCTTTAATAATTTTTATTGCTTTGTTAATATCAGGTTTGCCTTTGTCTGTTAATGGTACCCTTGACATCACATATTTTATCTCGTTATTGTCATATTTTATGAAGACTTGTGGTATGTCCAATCCTCCAAATTCATTTTTAATTCCATATTTTTCTAAGAATTCATAGTCCTCTTCCCTTTCTTCTAATTCTAGTCCTAGTTCTTCTGCTACTTTTTTGCATGCTTTTTTGACGTATCCACTAGCTTTCTCCCAGTTGGCTGTCACCATTATAATTGATACAGCTTTAACCATTTCCTATACCCCTCATATGCGATTAATTCCCTCATTCAGTATTATTTAAGGATTGCGGGTTTATTTAACATCAGTTTCTTCGAAATCCTTAAATACATTTATGATAGAGTGGAGGCATACATGAGGAGGTTAATTTATGGCTGAGAAGAAGAGGAGAAGAAAGATTAAGCCAAGCTATCTTTTACCTAAACCTGTATCTGTCGGTGATGAGGTGGATGTAGAAATTGAGGGTATAAGTAAACGTGGTGAAGGTGTTGCACGTATTCAAGGTTATGTAATTTTCATACCTAATACTAAGCCTGGAGATAAAGTTAGGATAAGGATTACTTCAATTAAACCTAGTTTTGCTACTGGAGAGGTAATTAAGCATAGTGGTTGATTATTTATTTAAATGAGAATCCACAGTTCGGACAAGAAATATAACGCACAATTTTCACTTTACGTTTTCTTTGATACTTTCTTTTCATTTTTCCTCCACATTTTGGGCATTTCATCATTTTAAGAGTTAGCGAAATACATATTTATCTCTTCTCAGTCATGCTTCTATGATTAATATGAGTGGTAGAAGAGTCAGGAGAGCTAGGGAGAGAGTGAGAGAGCGGGAAAAGGTTGATGTATCTGGAATTTCAGATGACATTAAGCATATGATTGTTTATGAATGGGCTCATTATACCATTTCAATGGATGAATTGGCTAGAAAATATGGTTTAACTTGGGAGCAAGTTTATGAAATTATAAGAAATG
>JANZKD010000211.1 GCA_025061245.1 Candidatus Culexmicrobium profundum | reverse complement strand
TCGATACCTTTCTTAAGCAGAATAAGACCTATAGGGAAAATTATTGTAGCAAACACAGATAGAATAAGAATATTCGTTACAATTATATGATATGGCATTTCAACATTAAACAGTAAATTTCTAGCAATCGTGTAATAGTATTTGAAAGGCATTAAGTTACTTATAAAGGCTAATTGAGGAGGTAACATATTTATGGGAATAATTACCCCAGATAGAAGGGTATCTAGCCATGTAAAAATCCATACTAATATACTTCCACCCTTCTGATCTAAGTATGTAAATTCAATTGTAGCTATCATTCCAATACCATGGGCAATCAATAGACTTACCAATGTTAAGCATAGTAGTGAAATTATATTTGAGATAGTAAAGTTTACTCCCATTATTAATGCAATGATTGTTAAAGCAATAATGTATATTGATGCAATTATATATCTCGAAATTAATCCACCTATGATGAGTGGCTTTAATCCTAATGGAGAAGATGCAAATAAATCGAATCCTCCATTCCAATAATTTGACCTAAAAATATCATAAAAGGATTCAACAGCGATAACAATTAATGTATTTAATATAAAACCTGCTGAGATATATCTAACAAAGTCAATATAGAGTTCACTTATTTTCGGTTCAGAAACCATTTCAGCTACTAAAAGAAGCACAATGAAACGTAGACCAACATTTACTAAGGATATTATTAGAGTTCCAAAAAATGTTGACCATCCTCTAAGATTGTTATGAATAACATGGTAAGTTACTTTAATCATTGTTTTAAGTGAATCTCCTTTGGACTCAAAATTGTTCAAAGTAAAAATCACCTCCAGTAAGCTTCAAATAAACATCTTCAAATGAAGGCTCAATAAGATACATGTCTTGAATATGAAGACCCTTGGCGACGACAAAGTCATATACTTCCTTAAATATTTCTCGAGTATTAGTGAAAATGGCTATCTCAAATCGATTATTAGAAATCATTTTAATAGATACATCACTTATACCATCTAAAGATTTAATTTCACGAATTACATTTTTATTCACATTCGCTACTTCAATTTTAATAACATACTTATCTCTAATTAAAGATATGAGATATGATGGTGAACCCTCAGCAATTAGCTCACCTTTACTTAAAATAAATACTTTATCGGGCTCCAATTCCTCAACTAAATGTACTCTATTCGTTGCAATGATAATTGTGGCGTTCTTTTCTTTATTTAATTTCTTTAAAAATAAAATTAACCTTCTGTTTAGCGTTGGATCAAGTCCCAATGTTGGCTCGTCAAGTAATATGAGTTCTTTTTCTGTTAATAAGAGTCTTGTTAAGGAAACTCTTTGCCTATAGCCACTAGAAAGAAATCTAATAGGCGTCTTCAAATATCTCTCCAAGTCTAGAAATTTAATGCATAATTGTGCTTTTTCATCCAAAATACTGGCAGATCTTCCTAACATTTTTAGGTAAAATTCTATTTGGTCCCTCACAGTTAAACTATAGTCTAATGAGTATCTTTGACTGCTAGAATAAAAGAATATTTTATCTAAAACTTTACTTCTTTCAGTTATTGGATTGAAACCATAAACCCTTACATTTCCTTTATCAGGTTCAATCATTCCAGCAATTATTTTAAGTAACGTAGATTTTCCGCTACCATTAGGACCTAAAATACAGCATAGCTCTCCCCCATTGACATTTAAGTTTATATCCTTAAGTGCCCTCAATATTCTACCTTCCTTCAAAACTCTAATGATTAAAGATATAATCCAATGCGCTTCTCCAAGAAAAGTATTTCTACCCAAACTTCTACCAACAATGAAGCTTTTCGAAACATTTTCTACATTAATTACAGGGTTTAAATCCATCTTGAAATTCTTCCCTCCTGTCTAGCCCTACTTAGAGAAATTTTCATCAGAATTATTCCAAGAAAGATATATGCAACACAAAGAAGCGCTAAAAATAGAAAGTCACATAAAACTGGGCTAAGAATAACGTGGAAATGTATTAAAAGATAAGGCTTGGCAAAATCAATTATTCCTGAAAAACGTCTAACCAAATCTAAAACATAGGTATGTGGAAGTATCAAACCAAGAATTTGTATGGAAAAGGGTAGTTTCTCCAATGGGTAATAGGCACCGCTAATAATAGTTGAAAATAAATTGAAAATCCATATTACAGGATTCGAACCTGTTCTAGCATCAGCCAAGTAGAGCATACTTGCAGCCATTAAACCTATACCCATACATGCAATAATTCCAAAAAACAGAAGAAGGAGAAGAAGTGAAGAGAGCATGTATAAAATCTCTATATTAAAGAGTAGAGCTATAGAGAATATGAGGAATAAATCAAAAAAACCCATAATTAAACCTAAGAATGCTCTTGGCAGTAATAGTATTATCACATTAGTGCTTTCTAAGTAAATAATGTCAATTAACCCCTTCATATAATAAGAGTAAATAGCATGGTATGGACTTGAAATACAAGTATTCAGAAATTTTTGAACAATAATGCCAGTCAGAATAAATTCAAAATAACTAGACACATATCCTTCAGTAGATTTTCCACCAAGACCTATGAGCAAGAATATTAATAGAGCATTTAACACTGAATCAATGATACTTAACGTAAAGTATGCTTTAAACACCGTTTTTAGTTTAAGTTCTCTAATTAAAAGCGCCATAAATTGATTTAGAAACTTATTTTTCAATTATTTCATCCACCCTCAATAAGTAAACTATAAATATCCGAAAGAGATGGTGGAAGCTTTCTAATCAAAAGTGGTTTCACGTTATTTGCATTTAGAAAGTTTAAGTATCGTTCAACATCTTCATCCTTCCGCAAATATATCTTTAGAATACCTTCTCCAAAATCTGGATAGTATATCTCTACTCTAGAAAAAACGTTAAATTTTTCTTTAAGTAATTTTTTGAGAGACTCTCTTAAATTTAAGGCTTTAACTTTAAGTACTACTGAGACATCCTTCAAAAACTTCTCTCTTAAATTGAAGGGTGAATCTACAGTTACTATTCTCCCATTATTTAGAATGGCGACTTTATCACAAAAATACTCTATCTCATCTGCAAAATGAGTTGCCCATATAACTGTTACACCATAATCTCTAGCCAGTTTTTTAATATAATTTCTAACAATATTGGCTGAAATAGGATCTAAATGTATAGTTGGTTCATCTAGCAATAATATTGGAGTATTAATTAGGAACATTTTAGCTATTTCAAGTTTCATCTTAAACCCAGATGATAAAAGAAGAGGATTCTCATCTTTATACTCTTTAAGATTTAAAATTTCCAATACTTTTTCAATTCGATCTTTACTCCTTCGCACTCCATAGAAATCTAGATAAAAATGTAACAAGCCAATCACTGAATGATAACTAATACCAATAATCATGGATGAACCAGAAATAAAGTTTACAAGTGACTTGATAATCTTTCGTTCTTTTCTTAAATCATGACCTAAAATATAAACAGCACCACCATCTGGAAGCATTAACCCTGAAAGAATCTTAAGTAGAGTAGTCTTACCACTACCATTAGGACCCAAAATACAAAAAACTTCGCCTTTATTTACTTTTAAATTAATATTTTCTAAAGCAGTAATTCTGTTTCGACCAATGCAATAATACTTATAAACATTAAAACATGAAACGGAGAGAAGATTCATACCACACCCTCATCCTGAAAGAGGAAATAACTGAAAGGACTTTAATTAAATTCTTTTTATAAATCTTCATTCAAAATCATTTCACTGAAATACTTAAATTTTGCTGACTCATAACAGATGCAGGTTAATTTCACCAAACTATCAAAATTAAAACTCACACGGATAGACAATCTAAAAAATTTCCCAATTTAAATAAATTTTATATTTTCTCTAAATCCTCTTTGAAGTGATTTTGTTGTTGGCGTTATAGTTGCAATTCCAATACTTTTGGCTGTTAAAGTTACAAAAGTTACAGAAAGGATTAAGAGTGATTATTGCTGGGTTAATAGGCTTCAATTTAGCGGCTAAGCGAATAATTGATGTTTAAATTTTATATTTTAGGTTTTAGTATTGTTATCGGCGATGAGGAATTCAGCCTTGTCTGATGGCTGATGAGGGATCAACCGGCTGAGCCTTT
>JANZKD010000178.1 GCA_025061245.1 Candidatus Culexmicrobium profundum | reverse complement strand
TTTAGGGCCCATGTTATATAGCACTAAGTTCAGTTGAAGAATTTGTGAATCATTAATAATTAATGGATGTAGTATTGGAAATATAAAGGGTTGCATTTTCTTCTCCAATAACTCTAATGCTTCATCAATCTTTAAAAGCCTTGACCTTGAACCTTCTCGTATATAGGCTTGACCATCCTTGACATCGTAATATATAGCGTCAGCTAATTTTTTAACGTAAATTATAGCTATAAAGCCCTCTTCACTTAGATTACATTCATTCTTAGCGTCAAAAACCTTTATAGAAAGAAGTGGAGGCACTCCAACATATGGAATGCTCCGCACATCATTCAAAACCCAATCTCGAATTTTATTCTCAATAATTTCAACATCCTTCTTCTTCGATATATATGGCATTGGACTAAACTTATAGGATGAAGCTTTTCTATGAAATCCTAAAATTAGTATCCCCTCACCTCTTAAACTATTTAAGAAAGCAATAACTGTTCTTACAATATGCTGCCTCAATAGATTCTCATCAAACTTCCTCCTAAAAGTATATTCACCACAACCTTTTAATTCCAAATAATTAGACTCTGTAATATTTGACTCCATAAATTTAACAAGATCTCTACATGTAATAACCTCCAAGGGTTTCCCAAATAATGCTTCAATCAACGAATATTTCTCAGACTTTTCATCCCCCTTAAAAATCATATTTCCTCCCTCTAATGCCATATTACTCTTTTATAGACACCTCTGTAGCTATAACTATAGATGAACCAATTGGAAATTCAGGTTTAGGTAATTCTTTATTCGGAGGAAAACCTTCTCCACCATTGAATTGATGGAGTTTCATGGGAAGATCTTTAACTCCAAACTTTAACAACAGATAAAGTAAATCCCTTAAACGTGGTGTTGCATAACTAAGAACTTCTTCAACAGATATTCCAGTAACAAGCAATAGGTTTCTCAACATGATTGACAAACTTTGATAGAAGCTTAACTTGCTATATGGGAAATCATGAAGCATGATTGACTTATAGGGATCTTTAATCCACATGAAGGATAAAGGTATCTCAAATAAAATTCTAGGCTTAACATTTAAAACCATCCAATACCACAAGAAATCACAAATTAAAATCTTATCAACATTATTTAAAATTCTCATCGTAAAATCAAATCTATAAAAATCTAATTGACTTCTATTAATGTTCTTTAACAAGCTGGATATATTTGAACTAACCTTTAATTGAAAAGTATTAACGTAACCAATCCTCTCATCAGAGCGTGAAAAAAGTGTAAGAAAAGACACATCACCAAACTCTCTTCTACCTCTTTTACTAGTTCTAACATAATGTTGATGAGTATAAAAGACTCTGGAGAAAACAGTAACATCATCAGTTTTATAAGAAAATCTTTTTAGAGAAGATGCCCATCTAAGCAATTTATTTAATAACATAGACTCATTGCGATAATTGTCAAAATAAATGATACTGAAAAACGGTTCATAGACATTACTCCAAATAGAACCTAAAAATTCTAAACGCCCTAAAACTTCCCGTCCCTTCAAAATCAAACTAGAACGCAAGTAATCACCACAATAAATTATTATTTTAATCAACTTAATCAATATTTCCTATAAAATAATAAACATCAAACAAAGCACTATAAATGAGAAATGAAATTTGAATTATGATCATGAGGTAAGATTATGGTGCGAAGACGCATAACAGTTAAGATAAAGGGAGAAGCTTATGATGCACTTATGAGTCTAAGTAAGAAGTTTAACATTAAACCAAATGATTTAATTCACAAGATACTCATCAATCAATATAAGGTATCAGAAGATAATATGCTCTGCCAGAAAGACTACTTCGATTCTTCAATCATATATCAAGTAGAATTACCATTTGCTTTCCCTTATGAATGTGAAGTATTCGACTTTGAAATAGAGAATCGAAAAGTGAAATTATATGTTGAAAGAGTGCCTAAAAGATATGTAATAGATAGATTACCCTTCAGAACTGTGGCGACGATAATTATTGAATTAAAATCCGAGGAAGAAAGTCAAGCTCGACATTTAATCGGAAAATATGTAAAATTAGCATATAACGTCTTGAAAGCCACGCTAATTGCCTTTAGGAGAATTACTGGTGTATACTATAATATGGGCGAAATAGATGCACCAGTGAACATCGAAGATTTTCAAAGAAAATGTAAAGCAAAGGCCATAGTAAATCGTAGAGAAATAATATCCTTACAATTCATGCCAGTAAAAGAAGACTCATTCATAGAAGTTCGCAGATCTATGGACCAAAACGTACATAAAAGAATCCTAAAGTATGCCAATATGAAACTAGTCAATAGAAAACTTAACCCCCTAGAAAAACCACTAGACTATCTAGACTCAGCCCAAATATTCTTCTACCACGAACAATGGAATCTAGCTTTAATTCAAAGCGTCATAGCAATGGAAGCAGCACTCTCAAAACTAGTATTCAAAAGCCAAGCAAAACAACACCTCATAAGAATATATAAGTCTGAACAAAGATTAAGGAAGAAGTATACAGGCAAGCTAGGTCTCCCTGAAAAAATTAAGAAGTTCCTATTTCCCCTACTTGACGAGGTAAGAAAGGATGACGAAAAAATAAAATTAGAGGAACTTATGCCAAACATAAAGAATATCTATAGTCGTAGAAACGAAATTATACATGAAGGAAGCGATGCTAATAAAAAAGAAGCTGAAAAAGCAATTAACACCGCCACACAATTTCTCAATATAATAAGTAATGTCCTCAGCAATATCCAGTAAATATAATGCTGAATTAGCAACAGAAATGACAATTACTCCAACATCATTTATACGAATTTAAGTTAACTTAACTTTAATTTCATCTAAGAGAGGCTCTATCTTCTCTCTTATTATTTGAGAAGAAAATTGAATTTTCTCCCCATACACATCCTCCAAATTTCTTATAATATCATTATTAATCCGCTTTATCCCCATTTCATCTACTATCACTATCTCTGTAGCCTTACCTACACCAGGAGCAGCTTCAGCATATTTCTTAGCCTCAAAAACCACATACAATGCCTTAACTAATGGGAAGTTTATGCTATACGAGTGTTCAATAAAGCTTCTAATAGCATGATATTCGCCAGTTCCAATAGCAGTATATCCAATATCATCAAAACAGCTCAGCTCGCCTGGATTTTCAACTAAAAATATATGTGCACCCTCACCATCAATACCAGCAATTATAGCCACCAAATCCAATTGGAAATCCTCAATTTGACTAATAAGCCTATAATAAAACTCCGATAAACCCTCACCAGAAATTCTACGTATATACTCATCCCAATGAACACCATACTTCCTTAAAATCCTCATCTCAATCTCAGATCTTCTAAGCTCTTCATAGGCTTTACAAGCACACTCAGCTATATCCCTTACCAATCTAGCCTCACTTTCTCCTACCTCTAGTTTCTTCCTTATAATCCTCTTATATTCAGAAGGCAGTAAAGCTGAACCAGCAGTCATTATAATACATCTCCTATTCAACATGTCAATTTTAGGTCTCGGATGTTCAAATAGATGATATGGCGGGGAAGAATAAGTTATCATCTTATCAGATGCAGCCACAAGCTTACTACCATTTTCAGCTATAGCTGCAATACAAATGGTCAAGGCAGCCGCCCCCAAGCCTCCTTTTCCTACAACCAATATTACGAGACTTCTTATACGACTTTATCTTAAAGTCAGCTACAGCTGCCTTCAACCTCCATTTAACTTCAATCATCTTAGCATCCAAATCAATCTTCTTAACTGAAAATTTTTGACGCTGACTAGGCATCGTCATCACCATTAAACTGAAATCCACAATAACTGATTAATTCCTCCAAATATTAGAATTTTATCTCAAATAAAAATCCTCGCATACCTCTTACATCAAAGCACTCTCCATCATCTCATTAAAAAGAACTTCACTAACAAACCTCACCCTATAGTCTAGCAAACTTAGATAATTTATAGAACTCTATGGTCTACAGTTACATTGCTCTAAAATTAAGTATGTACGATTAAAATATGAGTAACCCTCATAATCTCTAGAAGATTATAATCTTTCAATTTCTCCCCCAGTTTCAAGG
>JANZKD010000191.1 GCA_025061245.1 Candidatus Culexmicrobium profundum | reverse complement strand
TAGAGCCCCTATGGTTGTAGCCGGCTTTGAACCTATAGATGTTTTACTCGGTGTTGCCATGCTAATTAAAATGATCAATACTGGAATATTTGATGTTAAAAATGAGTATACACGTGTTGTTAGAGAAGAGGGTAATGTGAAAGCTATTGAAGTTATGTATAAGGTTTTTGAAGTCTGTGATGCCTATTGGCGAGGTATAGGTTTTGTCCCTAATTCCGGCTTAAAATTGAGAAACGAGTTTGAAGAGTATGATGCCACTAAGAGGTTTGATGTCAAAGTTGATGAGTCATATAGCATGCCCCCGGGATGTAAATGTGGTGAAGTTTTGAGAGGCTTGTTAACACCTAGTGAGTGTCCGCTTTTTGGTAAAGCTTGTACACCATTAAACCCAGTTGGACCTTGCATGGTTTCAAGTGAAGGTTCATGTGCAATAGTCTATAAGTATGGTCGAAAATTTAAGGTTTAATGTTCTTAAGAGTGGGAATCTTTATATTTCGCTTTAAAATATACTCTATAATCCATGCTTGTGTGATGGGAAATGGTTAAGGAGAAGTTTATTGAAGATATCTTTATATATTTAGATATATTATATACCTAGGTAGGTGACGTCATTGAGTAACAGAGTTTACATGCAGCAGCAACCTCAACAAACCCTTAAGAGAAGTGAAAGTCTTAAGATTTTCTTGAAGCTTACTCCTTATATATTGAGGAAATGGAAGTTTTTCGCATTATCTATTATTTTCATGTTTATTTCATCTCAATTAAGTGTGACTGTACCCTCAATTTCAAGAAGAGTTATTGATGAGGGTATAATTGCAGGTCAATACAACATAATTCCTTTCCAAGTTTTACTCATATTCTTGATTACTCTTGCAATAAGTGTCTTCAATTATTTTGAACGTTATTCAAGTATTCTTTTCTCTCAGAATATAATAATGGATTTAAGGAATGATGTTTTTAAGGCTGTCCAAAAGCAGTCCTTCGCATTTTTTGATAGAATGCCAACTGGACAGTTGATTTCTAGAATAACTAATGATACTGATCGAATGTCAAGATTTCTTTCCTTCCAACTTAGATCTTTTATAAGTTCAATTGTACTGATTATTTTGTCCTTTGCTTATATGATTCAAATGAATTTTAAGCTTACAGTTTTATCCTTCATTATATTACCTATTATGATAATTATTAATTTGAGGTATAGTTCTCTTATACGTCCAATTTATTCGATGATTAGACATCAAGTAGGTGTTTTAACTTCAATTGTAAATAATAATGTGGTTGGAATTCGAACAATTAAGGCTTTAGCAGTTGAAGATGTTGAATTTAGACGGTTTTCAGATGAGAATAAACAGTTATTCAAGCTTTCTATAAAGGCCTCAAAGATTCGTTCAATTTATGGTTATAGTAGCTCTCTAATAATAGGAATTGGATTGACAATTATATTGTTTTATGGTGGTAATGCTATAATTAATGGAGAGTTCACTATAGGAGAGTTGACTGCCTTTAATTCATATTTATTAATGTTGATGTGGCCAATGAGGGCGATAGGCTTCTTTATATCTGGTTTTCAGAGATCTATGACTGCTGCAAATAGATTATTTGAAATTATGGAGCTTGTGCCTGATGTTAAAGAGAAACCTAATGCAATTGAGTTGCCGCCAATTAAGGGTGAAGTTAAATTTGAAAATGTATCTTTCGCATATGAGAAAGATAAGTTTGTATTAAGGAATGTTAACTTGACAGTTAAACCTGGTGAGAAGGTTGCTATTTTAGGACCTGTTGGCTCAGGGAAAAGTACACTCATCCGATTAATTCCAAGATTCTATGACGTAACTGAAGGTAGAATCCTAATTGATGGATATGACATAAGAGATGTGAAATTGAGATCGCTAAGAAGACAAATAGCTATAGTTTCTCAAGAACCATTTCTATTTGCTGGTTCAATAAAGGAAAACATTGCCTTTGGAAATCCAAAAGCAAGTATGGATGAAATAGTCAAGGCTGCAAAAATAGCTAAAATCCATGACTTCATAATGTCTCTACCTCGAAAGTATGATACAATAATTGGCGAGAGAGGGATAACTCTCTCTGGAGGTCAAAAACAAAGATTAGCTATTGCAAGAGCATTAGTAGCTAATCCAAAGATTCTCATTTTAGATGATCCAACTTCAAATTTGGACGCTGAAACTGAGAAGAGACTTGTTGAAGATTTAAAGGAGATAATGAAGGGTAGAACAACTTTCATTGTAACTCAGAGACTTTCATTAGTAAAATTAGCTGATCGAATTGTCGTCTTAGATAGGGGTAGAATTGTCGAGGTAGGTACACATGATGAATTGATTTCAAAGAAAGGATTATACTACTCCCTCTATAATCTCTTCGTCAAAATGGAGGAGGGAGTTAGAGTTTATCCGAGACCTAGAATTCGTAGGGATGGTGATGAGTAATGGTAGCACATTTCATGAGGCATAGAGCCTTACTTGAGAAGCCTCAAAAAATTGAAATGCCTGCAAAGGTAATAATTAAACGGCTACTAGGATATTTAAAGCCGTATAAAACTGCTTTCATTGGTGTTATTGGATTAATCATAATTAACTCTATAACTAGTTTAAGTGGCCCCTATATTCTGGGAATGGCAATTGACAATTACATTTTAAAGGGTGATTTAAATGGCTTAATTTTCATGAGTACTCTATACTTGATAGTAATGATTATACAATGGCTTGTTCAAAGTTTAAGATCCTATTTACTTCAATGGATTGGCCAGAATTTCTTAGCTAATATACGTGAAATGATTTTTGATAAGCTTTTGAATTTATCCCTCAGTTTTTATGATAAGAGTAGAGCTGGAGATTTAATTTCTATAGCTATTAATGATACGAGTACTCTCCAAGAAGTTTTAATTTCAGGTGTGTTTAGCGTTGTGGGTGATACTTTAACTCTTGCTGGAGTATTAGTTGCAATGTTTATGCTCAATATTCCGCTTACCTTAGCATCATTAACTATTGTGCCATTAATGATTATTGTGTCTTATGTTCTTAGCTCAAAGTTTAGGCGAGCTTATCGTTTGACAAGAGAGAAAATCGCTAAGGTCACTCAGAGAGTTCAAGAAAGCGTGTCAGGAATAAGAGTTGTTCAAGCTTTCAGTAGAGAAGATACGATTCAACAGACTTTTAGATCAGCCTCCATGGAGGCTTTCCAAGCAAATGTAATGGCTGGAAAGCTTATGGCTCTTTTCTGGCCTATTATACGAATGATCTCCATTCTTTCAACAGTTATCGTGTTATGGTATGGTGGATACTTAAAGTCAATGAACGCAATTTCAATAGGTGTCCTAGTAGCTTTTCTATCATATGTATCCCGCTTTACACGTCCAATAATGAACTTAGTTAACATGTATGATGCAATTCAAGCTGCATTTGCTGCTTCAGAGAGAATTTTCAGAATACTTGACGAAGAAATACGGGTAAAGGATGCTCCTGACGCCATTGAATTACCTAAGGTTATTGGTAAAATTGAATATAAAAACGTCCACTTCGAATATGTTCCTGGAATTCCTGTGCTGAAAAACATTAATCTAACAATTAATCCAGGTGAAAAGATAGCGGTTGTTGGTCCTACTGGTGCTGGAAAAACAACACTTGTCTATCTATTATGTAGATTCTATGATGTTAAAAGTGGTGCAATTCTTATTGATGGACATGACATTAGAAAGATTAAGCAAAAATCTTTGAGGAGTCATATTGGATTTGTCCCCCAAGAAACCTATCTATTCCCTGGTTCAATAATGGAAAATATACGTATTGGTAGACCAGATGCATCTGATGAAGAGGTTATTGATGTTTGTAAGCGGCTTGGCATACATGAGTTCATAATGCGTCTTCCCAATGGTTATGATACAGATGCAGGTGAAGCTGGTGTACGTCTATCTACAGGTGAAAAGCAGTTGATTTCATTTGCGAGAGCAATGCTTAGAGATCCACCAATATTAATTCTAGATGAAGCTATTTCAAGTGTTGATGCGAAAACCGAGCAAATGATTATAAATGCAATTAAGAAATTACTGGAAGGTAGAACTGCAATCATAATTGCTCATAGATTAACTATGGTAAGGGACTGGGATCGAATAATTGTGCTGGAGAATGG
>JANZKD010000292.1 GCA_025061245.1 Candidatus Culexmicrobium profundum | reverse complement strand
AAGAAATTCCTTGAGAATTCAGATTGGAAGATAAAGGTCAAAAGAAATCTTAAGCTCATAGACGAAATTTTAAAGGATATGCCTCCTGCACCAAAAGGATTTTCAGCTAGATCTGTAAGGGAGAATCGTGATCACAGATAATTCATTAGCTATATCAAAGTATCTTCTAAGAGAAAATAGATGGTTTGAAATTAGGAAATACTTAGAGGAAGGATGCAATTATCCCTAGGCTTGTTTTAAACATCTCAAAACATGATATCCATTATGCTTATCATTACGTAGGTTTAAATTTATTTGAGGAAAATGAGGAGAATTTAACTTAACATCCTTAGAGGTGTTCATATGGATTTTTTAAGGAAAAATGCTTTAAAATTCCTCGATGAAGCTGAAGAAGCATTCAAGAAGAAAGATTACAGCTTCACCATGCTATTCATAGAGCAATTTTTCCAATTAACCCTAAAATATCTACTCTACAAGAAATATGGAGAGTTCCCTAAAACTCACAGCCTCAAAACCCTATTCCAACTAACAAAAAATGATAATTTAATCAACTACTATAAACAAAATCTAGATTTACTTAGAGAAATAGAGTTATCCTACATCGCCTCAAGATACATGGATGTAGAGTACAGTGAAGACATTGCCAATAAAGCTCTAAATCTAGCAAAAAACTTTGCGAGGGAATTCCTATGATCAACTACTTCGAACTACTCGAAAAAAATAAAGAATTATTCGAAAATGCAATGAACATAGCCAGGGAAATAGCCGTAAAAGCAAAAGAAATATTCAAAGACTGCGAAGTCTACATTACTGGAAGCTACGCCAAGAAAACCCACACCCTATCCTCAGACCTAGACATACTAATAACATCAACCAAAATACCAGAAAAAATAAACTTCCAATGGTACTACGAAGTAGTCAAAACCCTAACCAAAGACCACAGAATAAACATCCACCTACTCAACAAGAAAAAACTAAAAAACTACAAGAAAATATACACACCAATGATCAAAATAACTTCCTAAAACCAGTACCATATTTATCATACATAATTATTAAAACTCATAATATAGACATTACAAGTTCGAACAAAGTGAACTGATTTTCCTTTATAAAGTTATGGAGATTACATTTTAATTTATATAGAATTTAAATTTTTTCTTACAGATATAATAAATGGCGATACGATTGCCCATGCTACAATGCGATAAAACCTGCAAAAATTGTTTTATAGCTGAAATATGTGATTTAGCAGGTCAAAGTAATGGTTCATATATTTGTCCCTTTTTTAGTTGTACTCTTCATAAACCTTTACCTGAATGTGCTAATAATTGTCTAAAATGCTTCTTCAAGAGCAATAACTGGTATTTTAATGAAAAAGATGAAGTCAAATCACTTGTAAATGTACTTGAAGTTATTAAATCTATTTCATTTAAGTCTAAATCAATAGCTCTGCCTAAACTTATCCCGATTATTTCAATTCATGATAGATCTACTCATTTTTGGACTGAATATGCTCTCGATGCAATAATTGTTCCCTTTACTGACCTATTGTCTAAAGAGCTCATAGAAGAAGTATGTTCAGATGGCATACATGCTTTTCTGGGATTTGATGGAAAGATCATACTCTCCTCTATAATGCCTGATCGTCTTTTACTTAGAGATGAGATTTTCGATCTCTTTTATAGAGTTGATCTATTAGGTGGATTTGATGCTGTGATCGGCTGGGACATGCCTGTATACTTAGACTTACCATTACGTGTTTCTTGGGTTAATCTGCTAAAAGCTCTGAACTTCACTTTTAAATTATGTAAACTACCAATACCTGTAATAGGTTTACTAAAGGGTAATTCTCATAGCCAAATACGTTTCTATTTGAATAATCTTTAAAAATGAATATCCAACATTTTGCACTTCATGTTTCAGAGTATTTGGTTGGGTTTAAAATTGATCCTCTGGCTCGAAACATTTTGTATAGGTATGCAGAGGAAATTAGTGGTAAAATAAATAATTTAATTTTGATAGGGGCTGCCCGCCCATCTTCGATGAAATTTGTTTTAGAGATTTTTAGGAGAGTTGATAATTTGAGTATTGCTGGGCTAAGTTACTATTTAGATGCGAGGCGTTTTATTTTGTATTTAGGCGCTCAAGAACAAAATGTTTCAAGGAAGTATTTGCTGTGTGGATGTCCAAGTTGCAGTAAAAAGCCTCCTCAATTTATACTAGAGGATTTGAAGTCTAGAGTGCTTCACAATTTAAATCAATTAAATTCCATATTAAATGAAAAACAAGCATCACCGTTCGAATTATATGATTTAATAGTTACAAAAAACGAAAAAACCGTTATTGTTTCCGACATTCATATATGGACTCCTGAATCATTAATTGAAGATTTTATTGATTTTTTGAAGTCTTCAAAACCAAATCATTTAATACTTCTTGGAGATATCTTCGATTTAAAATGGGGATCCCCTTCACATAATGAGGTTAAATTATTTTTTGATACGTTACGCCAATTAAATTGTAGTGTCCATGTAGTTAAGGGATGTTGTGATGGAAGTCAAAGGCTTATGTTAAAAGCTATTGATTATATGCTCTTCCAGGAAACTTCATTTCCACTTGTATTTAAAGAGCAAATAAAAACAGGTGAAGATTTGTTTGAGAGGTATGTTTTGGATTTTTATAGGTTTTATCGACTTGCAAAGGACAGTTTAACTATAAAATTACCAGATAATTCTATTTTAACACTACTTCATGGTCATCAAATAATATTGAATCCTAAGGAAAGCCTTCACATATGTAAGAAATCCATGTCACAATATAAGGTAAACTGTGAAGCTGATTGGCTAATAATAGGACATATACATAGGGCATTCATTGATTATGAGAGAGAAATAGCTTCACCTGGTTGCTGGCAACTCCCGACAACTCCTCTAAAAAGGATAGTAACACCACAAGATGTATGGAATGCATTAATAATCAAGCATGATGGATCAATTGAATTATTAAGGTGAAAAAATGGGACAATACAAAATACTTCAACGATACAAGTTAGACATCAAAAGAAAAAGGCAACTTCCTAAATCTAAAAAAGTTACCCTCACATCTGACCAGATAAAGAAGATAATATCAGACTTAGATGAAAAATATTTTTATCACTGGTATGATGAACCACTCAATGTTAGATTAGAGATAAAGTCTGAAGTTTTAAAGAAACTACTCGACAACCTAGTTAAGAAGTATAAAGCTAAAAGTTATAGAGATCTTCTTCAAAGAACATTTAATATCCCGATAGGGAAGGCAAATACAATTCTAGACTGGCTTAAAAACCTTATCCTCAACCCCAAGTAAAATCACTACTCTACCTCTGCAAAAAACTAAAAATAAACCCAAAACAACTAGAAGAAAAAGGTCTCTTCACAAGAAAATTCCCAATAAACCTAAACTCAAAGGCATTAATCAAACTGAAAACACACATACTAAACGAAGGAACAATAATTAAAGAAAAAGGAAAACCACACTACATAGCAAGATACATAAATCAAGATCCAGCATTACACAAATACGTAATAAAACTACTAAAAGAATTAGGAGCAAAAGTAGCAGAGGAACCCTATTTTGATCATTCAAGAAACTCATATGTAACCACCATAGACGCAACAACCACAAGAATACTACACAAAGCAGGACTCCCATACGGAAAGAAAACAATCACCAATCCAACCCTAGACCCACAAATCTTCACAAACCCTGAACTAAGAAAATACCATTTCCAAGCAACACTAACAGAAGACGGAAGCAGCAGCATCTACATAACAAAAGACAAACGCCTCAGAATGACAATATCATGGAGCAGATCAATAGACATAACAGACAAACTAACACCACAACAAATACAAAAAATAAAACAACTAACAACAGAAAAGGAACGAAAGATTTCCAAAAAACTGTTAAAGAAAAGATTGAATGATAAACAGTTAATATCAGCTATATACGATAATATTCCTCAATTGCTTCTTGAAGAAGTAGCTGTACTAAAAGCTTCTCATAGGGAATTCTCCGATCTCTTCCCTAAGTTATATCTAGATCGTGTTCACGTAAGTAAATCTGGTCGAATAACTGTTTCATGGGTTTTTAGAACGCAAAACCCAAAACTTATAGACTTATTATGTAATGAATATGGGATGC
>JANZKD010000138.1 GCA_025061245.1 Candidatus Culexmicrobium profundum | reverse complement strand
GACGACAGTATTGTTTTGAGACACTATTACCACTTGTGGTTTTTGTAAATCATCATTTATATAATAAGCAGCATTTTCGCATAACACTATTGGCAATGGAATAAGCATTAGAAATAGTAAAATCAATGTTATTTTTAAACCCTTCATTTTAAAACCCCCGATTAATGAGATTATTGTTATACTTTTCCGATGTTTCCAAGCTTCTTGATCAACTTAAATAACATACCTAAAACTGCGATAGTTACAATAAGTGGTAATAGCTGAGTAATTAAATCAGTAACTTGAGATAGATCTACACTCATTATTAATAATCCTCCTTTCTTATCATTGATGTGAGACTCATCCTCTCATCGTTTCTCACATCAAAATATTTATAAAAATTTTATATATATATAAAAAATTATCACAAACTACCGTAAAGTATAAAAAAGAAAATTTACAAAGATAAACTTAAGGAGATGATTTTATGACAATAGAAGACATACTCAAAACAATTGCTTTAATAATTAGTTTATGGATTTTTGTTTTCATAGTTTTCCCTATAATAACACACCCAGCATGGAATTTATATTATTTGATAAACATAATAGTATACGTATCAATTTTAGCATTAATAATAATATTCATAAAAGAAAAAAAAGGTTATGAGGAAATAAATTAACCCTCGCCTTCATCGAAAACATACTGAACTATCTGAAAATAATCAACAGACACACTTATATGTCCACAGTAAGTTTCTGCATACAATTCCACCGCTCTAATTCTAACAGGAACAATCCACCCATATAGTCCCGTAGTTTCTTCAACTTTCTGAACAGCCCTTTTGATTAAAGGATCTAAATGAATTGAAAGCTCATTCCATTGAAATGGTGGTGCATCGGTAACAACCTTTATATAATGATAATCAGCATCACCAGGGTTTCCAATCATAACTTGTTCCCAAGTTATCCATGTAAAACCCGCTTTTCTTTGTGATCCTTCTCTACATCCTAAAGATATGTGAAGTTTAAAGACAAGAGCATGCTTATACATACCTTTTGCATAGAGATAGTTTAATATTTGTTTTACATCTTCTGCAAAAAGCTCAATTATCTTCACGCTCTTCGTCCATTTAACTCTTAAATCTTGCTTTAAATGTGGTGCTACACTTCTTATCGCAACACAAAATTGTTGTTTTTGACTTAAAGTCTTAAGAAAACCTAAAAATCGCCAACAATCTTCAAGTGTCCAATTCTTTGGATCCTTTCTATTTAGAAATTTCCAAACTTTTTCAGCCAATTGAAGCACTCTTTTATAATTCAACAATCCTTGTGCCTTAGCATATAGTATATATTTTTGAACAGTTTCATAATCACTATAATCCAACTCTTTATTGTAAAATACTTTTTTAGGTTTAAATTCCATTAAAAATGGTTCTAGCTCAGCCTTAAATGGTTCTAAGTCTTTTAAAACTCGATAGATTTGATAGTAATCTGCATTGTATTTTTTGGCTAAGTCATAAGGAGTATTGCCATTAATCCAAACACTTTGTAATATGTCAATAGCTACATCTAATGGATTTCTACCGCTTTCAGCAATTATTTTCATGAAATGTTTTCGCCCTCTACCATTTTTTAATTTACTTTCAACATATTCAACCAAAACTTTAGGTGGTTTAATTTCCATAGATTTCAAACCCCCAAATTTTTATTAATATAAGGTAATTTACGGTAAAAAACCCATATAAATATTGCGGTAATATGCTATACATTACCGTAATATATAAAAATAGCATCTGCTAAAGTTCATAATAGCAGATGCTATTAAAAAATAGTGGAGAGGTGAGTGAAAGTAATGCCACCTAAAAAATTTAAAAGCGTAACAATTACCGAAGAAATGTATAATAGATTAAAAGAATACATGGATGAAATTAATTCAGAATATGGATATAAGAAATATAGATCAATAGCTCAGCTAGTAGAAGATGCAATAGACTATTATATTCGAAATATGCGAAAACGTCATTAAACCTAATATATTATTATTTAAATAGATAGCTAGATAGTTACTTGTAAACAAAAATACTTTGCATGTTTACACGTTTACAAATGTAAATAAAAAAGGAGCATTCTCCAAGCGTATTTACTGATGTAATACATTACCGTAATTTAACGTAATTTTGCAAAATATTTTGCAAAGTAAATTTTTGTAAAAAATATATTACCGTAATATCACGTAAAAATATCTAGAAGCTTATTGATATATGGTGAATGTTGATTAAAAATGGTGAAGATAGAGAGATTATTGCCATATTAAATCATATTATTATTTCTTCATTTTTATTGCAATTGATGCTACGCTTCCTCCTGTGGCTACTCTTGAAGATGCATTAATGCTTATTATGTATCCATTCCAGGGGCTTTTTACCTCTCCTATTACTTCTCCAAATACATTTCGAATTGTCGCTACAGTTTCATTTTCATTAACTTTTTCTCCAAGTTTTTTATGTAGCTCAACTAATCCGCCATAATTGCTTTGAATAGTTTCTCTTCTATAACCCTTCTCCTTAATTACTGGAACTAAATTGTCCAATTCTTCAAATTCTCCATCAATCATACCAGTTTTGATTAATAGGTTTTTTAGGGCTCTATATCCTGCTTCAGCTCCAACTTCATCTACACCCCTATACCCTGGAAGCTCAACTGTGAAGGAGGGAATATTTTCTTTAATTGCAACTCCAGGCAAACTTTTTGCTAGAGCTCTTCTCTCATATTTCTCTGGCGGAAATTCATCTAGAACTGTTATTCCCATGGAGTAAGCGTATTCCTCAATTTTACTTCGAAGAGGCTGTGGAGCTGGATCCAATATTACGAATGGTATCGATTTTCCAGCAGTGTGAACATCTACAATTAATTCATGTTGCTTAGCTATTTCCCAAATTTTAGCAACTATTCTCTCTGCAAAAGAGCCATTAGGGTCGCCGGGATAAATTCTATTGAGATCTATGGTGGATTCAGGTATGCCTCTAACATTGTAGTTAAAGCCTTCAGGATTCATAACTGGAATTATGGTTAATTCACCCTTAATGCCATGCTTTTTAATATAATCTAGGAGCTTCCATACGCTAACTTGACCAGTAACCTCGCTTCCATGTATAGTTACTCCGATAAAGACTTTTGGGCCGCCAATTTCACCCTTAATTTTAATTATAGGTAATTGCACTTTTGAGCCGTCAGGTCTTTCACCAATTTTAATAAATTTCCTCTCAACTTCCATTACAATCACCTGAAATGAACATGTTAATTTATTTTAGTGCTTTAATTATTTCTCTACAAAAAGCCGGTAAATCTCTTGGAACTCTAGAGGTAATTATATTTCCATCACGTACTACTGGTTCATCAACATATGTAGCTCCAGCATTAATTACATCATCCTTTATAGCAGAAACACAGGTAACACGCTTCCCCTTTAAGATATTAGCTGAAATCAATATTTGTGGACCATGACATATGGCGGCAATCAACTTATTCAACTCAAACATTTTCTTAGTAAAATCTATTACCTCAGGATACCTCCTCAATCTATCCGGTGCCCATCCACCAGGAATTATGAGGCAATCAAAAACATTTGGGTTGGCCTCTGAAACCAACATATCTGGCATTATCTTCAATCCATGCTTACCAGCAATAGACTCCTTTCTCATAGCCAAAACCTTTACTTCTGCACCTTCCTCAATTAACCTATAATATGGATAGAATAGTTCAAGGTCCTCAAACTCTCTTCCAGCAAAAATAGCTATCCGCTTACCCTTCAAGGACAAATTAATCACCATAAATAATTAGTGTACAAAAATAATTAACCCTTTTAGTCGTAGAATTTAAATTCAATTTAAATGGTGAAAACCTAGTGGGATAAACTGAATACTATTACATTTTATAATAATATTAAAGTTAAAAACTATGAAGTTAATTCAATATACTTGGAGAAAGTTTATGTTTACTAAGTATGCAGCCATTGTAAAGAATTTGAGAGGAGTACTATTATTCAATTTAGAGGAGAAGGGTGTAGAGGATAGATTAGACTGGCTTATAAAGAGGTTTAAATATAGAAATCTGGGAATTACACCAACACTATTATCTAAATACCATGAAACCTTAAAAGACCGCTTAGAGGGTAAGCCATTTAGAAAATTGGTGTATCCAATAAGTGGACTGGACGGAGTCATTGAAATTATCTCTAAAGCATTGAACATACCTCCACTGG
>JANZKD010000234.1 GCA_025061245.1 Candidatus Culexmicrobium profundum | reverse complement strand
ATTTGTGTATCTCCATTAAATTACCACTTACATGTTGCTTTAGTTTATCCTTTACCTTTATATAATGTTCTCAATTTAGTAGTTGGGGGTTAATTATGGATTTAAAATTTGATTCCAACTGCCTTTTTTGTAATTTGCTTTTGGAGGGTTTTCCATTAAAGGTTGCTGATCTAGATGTTTCAATTGTATGTTTACATGTTGATCAATATTTTTATGGTCGTTGTCTAGTTATTTTGAAGTGGCATGAGGTTGAATTGTATAATTTGACTAGAGATGATCGAATTAGATTTTTTGAGGATATGATTAGGGTTGCAAATGCATTGAATGTAGCTCTTAATCCTGATAAAATTAATTATGCTGTTTTAGGAAATGTTGTTCCTCATTTGCATTGGCATGTTATTCCACGGTATAAAAGTGATTCTTTATGGGGAAAGCCTATTTGGGCTGAGAGGCATGAAGAAAGACGTTTATCTCAATTAGAATATGAGCAATTGATTAATCTAATTAGAAAATATATTTAGGTAATATGATAATCTTATTAAACTTCTTTTTGCATTTATATTTCATGGTGGTTTATTGGAAAAACTTATTGTAGATCTGTGGGATAAATCTGTTGCTGTTAGAATTACTGATTCTAAATTAGTGGTATATGAAAGTCCTTATCGTGTTGTTAAATCTGTTCATAGGTTTCTTTCTTCCATTTTTAAGGGATTTGAAGGCTAAGTTTGATGTTGATTTGAGGGACATTATTAGCTTTAAGGTTGAAGGTGATTTGGTTAAAATAAAATGTTTTGGAATTGAAGATATAATTTTAAATTTATCTTCTCTTAATAGAAGATTTTTAACTGATTTCCTAAATTTAATTTTAAGTAAAGGTGACTTGGAGAGATTTATAGTTGAGTTAGATAATCTTCCTCTCCACATTGTTGATAAGGATTTTACAGTAGTTTTTAGGGGTGCTGTTATTTCAATATTAAATTCAAGAGCTTATTTTATGGGGTATGAGTCGCCTGAAGGTAAATTATTTGGGGTTTATGATACTATTGGTACTGGGATGCTTATGTATTCTTCAACTTCCATGCCTTCAAGTGAGGGTGAAATTGTAGATATTCCATAATATTGAGAGTATTGAGATGGATAAAGCTGGAGTTGTTAGAATTAATTTGGTTAAGGGTAAACCTGTTGTATTAAACTTTAAAGATGAGTTGAATGCTCAATTCTTCTATAGGTTTGCTTTGAAGGCTATTAGTAAGTTTAGGGAGTCTATTTCTTCTCAGCGTGAATATTTAATGGCATATATTGGAGCTCGTAATAAATCTGTAATGCTGGGTTTAGCTACATTGTTGCTATCATATGCTGTTTTGAGTTTTATTGTTAGAGTTGAGGGTTGGATTTTGCTTATTCTTTCAGGGCTTCTTTCCTTTATAGTTGCTAGAATTTATTTTTCATATTTGCTTAGTAAGCTTTCAGAGTAATTTGAATATTTTTGCTAGACATTTTTCACAGAATTTATATCCTTTTATGTCGGTGTCTAGTATATTGTTGCTGAAATGCATTACGCAATATTTATTTCTACAGTGTTTTAATCCAATTGTATGTCCGATTTCATGTACTGCTTCTTTTAGCATTCTCTCTAGGAATAATTGTTCATTGGGGAGTTGACCATAAAATTGTGGTTTTAACCTATGTATTGATATTATTGCATATTTCCCTCCAAGTTGGGCTTCTCCAAAAATGAAGTTTAAACCCTTAACATAGAGATCTCTGTCAATTATCCCCAATACTTTATCATAATCCTTGCTGTTCGTTCTTAAGTATAATTCCTTCATTATTATGGGTGAGTAATATTGCTTTCTTAATGGATTGAAAGCTTCTTTAGGTATGGGGATGATTTTACTAGATATTGATGTATTGAAAAGGTTAAGTTTTTCATTTAGCTCTTGAGCTAATTTTCTAATGATTTCTTTTCTTATTTCCCCTATGGGTTGGATTAACACTTTAATTTTGCTTTTCATTGATTCTAAATTATTTTTCAAGTTATTTAAATTAAGCTTTTCATCTTACACTTCTTTTCAGTTTCAATTTTTATTGTGATTAATTGGCAAAAGTTATTTATTTCCCCCTTTATGAATGAGTTGAAGCATGTGAGTGAAATTGAGTTGAGGTTGATATCATGTTGAATATGGCTGTCATCATGTTACTCTCATTTATAACTGGGTTAGTTGGTGCATTAACTGGTTTAGGTGGGGGGAGCATAATGATCCCTCTCCTGACTCTTTTAGGAGTTCCAATCAAGCATGCTGTAGCAGCTGGATTGATAACTGTTATTGCCACTTCAAGTGGTTCAGCTGCAACATATGTTGAGAGGGAGCTCACTAATGTTAGAGTTGCCATGTATCTTGAAATTTATACTGTTATTGGTGCAATTATAGGGGCTATTATAACCAACTTTATAGCTCCGAAGCTTTTGTACTTCTTTTTTGCTGGTTTTCTTATGACTTCCTTTATTGGCTTGAGGGGTCATATTAGTAAGGAGTTACCTGTGGTTGAGAAGCAGGATAAATTGTCTTCTTGGCTTAGACTTGAGGGAAGCTATTATGATGAGGCACTGGGTAAAGTTGTTGATTATAAGATAACTAATGCTTTTCCAGGCGGTTTGGGTATGTTTATTGCAGGTTTAGCTGCTGGAATGCTTGGTATTGGTGCTGGTGCATTTAAGGTTTCGGTTCAAGAATTATTGCTTAAAATGCCATCTAAAGTCTCTAGTACTACAAGTAACTTTATAATAGGGATGACTGCTCTTGCTGGTGCTTCTGTTTATTTGACCATGGGTCTCATTAACATTAATTTGGCTGCTCCAATGGCTATTGGAACTACTTTAGGGGCAATTGTTGGTTCAAGAATATTGAATAAATTTAGGAATGTTACAATTCGCTACTTGTTTTTGGTTGTTGTTCTCTACCTTATAATTCAAATGTTGTACAAGGGGGTCACTGCTCCATGGTAAATAGTATACGTGAATTAGAGGTTTTAATAAGTCGTTTGTTGACTTTTGGTGTTTTTCTGTCTATTTTCTTTGTTTCTATTGGAGTTGGATTATATTTAATGCAGACTGGAGGATTAACTTTAGCTTTGGGTGATGAGTGGTTTTTAAAAGGAGAAACTGTATTTGATGTACTTAGTAATATTATTGGGAAGCTTTTTTCTTGGAGTGATCTGTCCTTTGTTTTTATGTCTATGGGAATTCTATTGTTGATGTTGACTCAGTATATACGGGTTATAATGTCAGTTATCTATTTTATTTTTATTAAAGATTGGAAGTATGTTGCAATAACTTTGGCAGTTTCTATTATTTTGACTTTGAGTTTGCTAAATATTTTACGTGCAGGTTAATTCTACATTAATGTATCATATATCATTTTTATAGCCACAATTAAAACTGCGATGGCAAACATTGTTTTTAATGATTCGGCTTTTATTCCTCCTACAATTTTCCCTCCTAATTGTCCTCCTATTATTAATCCTGGAACTGCTATTATACCCTTTATATAATCTATGTGTCCTAGTGTTGAGTGAACCATTACTGTTGGTATTGCACATACCATTATCATAAATGATGATGTTGCTGTTGAAATGTGAATCGGCATTTTTAGAACTAGATTTGTTAATGGAACATTTACTATTCCTCCTCCAAGACCTGTTATTCCTGCAATTAATCCTGATGTGAAACCTAGAGCTACTCCTGCGATTAACCTGTTTAACGTGAAGGAGTATTCGAATATTTTTCCATCCTTTGTTAGTATTTTCCTTGGCCAAATACCATTCCTTATTATTTCATTTTTACTTCTCTTCCTTCTTCTCATCATGTTTAAACTGGTTATTATAAGTGCTATTCCAAGTATGGTTTTCAGTGTTTTTGGATCCAGTATTTGAACTAGGTTTGCTCCGAGAATTGATCCTGGTATAATTGTCATTAATAATAGTATTCCTACTTTCCAGTCTATTCTTCTATATCTGTATTGTGCTATTACTGATGATGCTGAATTGAATAATATTAGAAATTTAGTTGTTCCAATAGCCATTTTTATTGGTAATCCTACTAGAATATTGAATAAAGGTACCAGTATGATTCCTCCGCCTATTCCCAGTATTACTGATATTATTCCTGTTAGGATGGAGGTTATTCCCACTATTATTATCTCAATTGTATTGTCGATCATTGTGTTTAGTTGATGATTTAATCAGTAATTTAAATTTTTTCTATCCTTATTTT
>JANZKD010000120.1 GCA_025061245.1 Candidatus Culexmicrobium profundum | reverse complement strand
TTTAATCCAAGATTTTTCAAGATCATCCTTTTCAACATTTCAAATCCCTGAACTTCGGATTCACTGTTTTTTCTAATCATTTTTTCACCTTGACACAAAGAGTAGGGTGAGACCTTGTTTAACTTTGATAAAGCTCAAGTTATTTCTTTACTCTTATTCAAAATAAAAGATTGTAAGTAAAAAACGTAACAAACTAATTCTTATTTACTGCATAAAAACTTAACAATCACTTGACTTGAAACAGTAGAAGGAGGAGCTTACACATGGCTTCAGTACTTGTAGTGGATGACGCCGCGTTTATGAGGATGGTTTTAAAGAAAATCATTCTCCAGGCTGGTCACAAAGTCATCGCTGAAGCGAGCAATGGTGACGAGGCCGTGGAGAAATATAGGAAGTTTAGACCGGATATAGTCTTTCTTGACATAGTAATGCCTCCTGGAAGATTAACGAAAGATGGAATTGACGCATTAAAAATAATAATGCGAGAAGATCCAGAAGCAAAAGTTATAATGTGTAGCTCAATGGGTCAACATTCACTTGTTACTGAAGCACTAAAAATTGGGGCAAAAGACTTTGTAATAAAACCATTTCGCCCAGTGAAAATTCTTGAAGTTCTCTTAAAGTACTCATGAAAATCTAAAACGTTATAGGAGTTTTTAGATAGGGATGTGTGGGCTTCGTGAAAAAATTCGAATAGGGATGGCAGAAATGATCGTTGTAAAGAATCCTGCAATTATAATAACAACTGTAGGCTCCTGTGTAGCCCTTTGTATGTATGACTTAGAAAAAAAGATTGGCGGAATGGCGCATATAGTACTACCAAAAAAGGAAGACGTTGACGAAGATTCAGATTCAGTGCCAAAATATGCGGATACAGCAGTTCCAGCTCTACTTTTCAGACTTATCTCTAAAGGTGCAAAAAGAGAGAATATAAAAGCTAAGATAGCTGGAGGTGCAAACATGTTTCCAAATTTAGAAAACCCAATCCTAAAAATCGGAGAGAAAAACGTCAAGGCAGTTAGAGAAAAATTAATTGAAATGGGTATCCCACTAATAGCAGAGGATACAGGGGGAAATCACGGCCGAGTAGTAGAATTTGAAGTTAGAACAGGTATGGTAAAAGTAAATAACATATATGGGAGGAAAAGAGTATTATGACTCGTATGACAGGAGAAATTACTGAAGTTGACATACTTCGAGAAATCGGAAGTATAGGGGCTGGAAATGCTGCAACAGCACTTTCAGAACTTACTCAACAAAAAATATTAATTACATTTCCCGGAATCTACATAATATCTCCTGAAAAAGTGCCTAAACTATTAGGATTTCATGAGATGCCAGTAGTAGTTATTTACAAGAGATTACAAGAAAACGACTATTGCGATATTCTATTAGTATTCGAAAAAGAAGAGGCAAATAAAATAGTCTCAGCCGTCGCCAAAAATACCTTTGGCATAGAAGACATAGACGAAGAAATGAAGAAATCAGTTATCGAAGAAGTTGGAAACATAGTTATAGGAGCCTTCTTAAGCGCAATATCCAACTTCACAGACATGAGACTACTACCAGAACCGCCAATTCATGTTAAGGATATATTTGATGCAATCTTAGAGGTCTTCCTAACAAAATTATGCATACAAAACAGAAAAGCCATTGTCTTCAAAACTTGCTTTAAAAAAGAAGAAGGAGAAATCTATGGAACAATAATACTCTTTTTAAGTGACAAACTTCAGGAGGACCTAATTAAGAGAGGAAGAGAATGGCTAAAGGGATAATAAATTACTGCTCATAATCACCTAAAACATCCATTATTTTTTCTATAATCGAAAACAGAAAACAAAAAGTATTTACTAGCACCTCATGATTAGTCCAAAGCGCCATATCTTTCACTTTCTTACCATTCTTTACACGTCGTTCTCTTAGGATAATTAAGAGTTCCTCCTTATCACTAATCAGGAAAAATGGCATCGTAAAATTAAAAGAGGAATTCGTGAAAAAATGGTTAGAAACCAAAATAACTTCTATGTTTAAATGCTTTATCATTTCTAAGAAGAAGGAAGCTTCCAAAGAGTCGTTAGTTAAGATGCTGACTTTAACACCCCTATTGGAAGCTTCCTTAAGTTTTTCAATCAACCCTGCAGTGTAAAGTTTTCTAAAGCCATGACCTGGAATATGAATATAAATTTCGACTTTTGATCTACTTATCATTTTATCCAATCTTAGGAAAATCTGCTCTCGCCCCTCCAAGATCTGAAAAAGCTCTCTTTTCATTTTAGCTTCCTCAAGTTTAGGAAGAGAAGCCCAGATTTTAAATATTCTCGCCCTTTCTTTCTCCATTTCCTCAATCTTTTTCCTTCTCATCTCTATTAGAAGTTCTAATGCCACTTCTAATGGAATTGCAGTAAACTTAAGAGGTCTCCCAAAAACTGAGAAAACCAAACCATTTCTTTCCAAACTCCTCAAAGCTTGATATGTTTCAGTTCTGTAAAGAGAAAGAGCCTCCGAGATCTCTCTAGCCTTTTTTTCTCCTGTTCTAGCTAAAAAGAGATAAATTTTAGCCTCATTTTTCGAAAGCCCTAACTTAGTTAAGTATTTTTCTATAACTGCAATCTGATTTGTAAAATCATAAGGCTTCCTAATTTTCCTACCTGTATAAGTAACTCTACTGATAAGCTGCTCCATTTAGACTCCGCCTAAACTAACGTGGCTCTTCAAAGCTTTTTTAACTTTTGAATCAAGAAAATGGCTTTCATAAAGGGTTTGTTTTGCTATTATTAAACTCCATTTTTTCACTATTATATTTCATCAACACTATTTTTAAGTACATGAATGGTAATGAGCCTTCTTAACAATCTTACTCAAGGATTCGTCAAAAATTCAAATCCCTTAAACATCTGACCGAAAGTCATGTCCATTAATTTTTCACCAGCGAACCATGAAAAACCACTTACTATTAATAGGAGCCCTATATAGAGAAGACTTGTCCCCCAAAAACCTCCTTCAGCGTCTTTCAATGCAAGAGCATTCAATGTTGTCGTTAACAAAATTAAAATAATATTTCCCGTCTGAACTGCAAAAACATCTATTTTCCCAAAGGAAAAATAGGGCAAAGAAACTAGATTTTGGGAGAAAAAGAGGCATAGGTAAGTTAATACAACAAGTAGAGCAACTGTCACAGGTTGCAGAATAAAAATTATAGTCTTGAAGCTTTTTGCTACAGAACTTTTTCTTTTTCTGAACTCCAGAAACTTTATACATGCATTCCCTAGAATTTTTCCAACCTCCATCAAATCTGCACTATAATTCATAGAGTCAAGTAACATTTGATTAGTAGTATAAACACGGAAAGAAGCAGATTCAGAGGATAAAAGGCGCAAAGCCTTTTTAGTTCTTATCCCAAGCTTTATTCTTGCAAGAGTTCTTCCTAAAAGTGTTTTTAGAGGACCAAGCTCCATACGTAAAACATAGGATAAAGCACTCTTAATGCTTGATGTTGAAGCCATGTTCTCACATAATGCTTTGATAAGAGTTGGATAGTATTCATCAATCTTATTGATCTGGGACTCAAAAACATATGCAATAAATCCCGGAATTAATAAAGAAGCCCCAAAAACTATGAAGCCAAAGGAATAACTAAACCTTATACCTATGAAAACTGCAGGAAAAATTGATAAAAAAGCAATAATTGCAGATAATCGAAACAGTTTATATAATCTTGGTGGATCCTCTTTATCTATATAGACAAGTGTTTCTTTAGGTATAACGGTTCTGAATCCTAAATAAAATATAATCATCAAGACTGAAGAAATAAGATATGAATAAAGCACTAAATTAGATTCATTAATGAAAACAGTCAAAATATTCACCGTCATAACTATGAAAACAGAAACACTTTGAAAAGTTCCATAAACACCACCAAGAGTTTTTATAGCCTCTATTGACCTGAGATAATAGCCAGAATATTCTTCAAAAAGGGATGAATTTTCCAATTCAAGATACTCCTTCGGTTCCGGAGATGAAAGCGCCTCTGTACATCTTATAAGAATATCTTTTAGAGGAGCTTTTACGAGATTAGCCATATGCCACATTGCCTTAGCAAAGCCATAGCCGAAATCCTTAGCTATTTCACGTATTTTGCTAAATACCTTACTGTAGTAGCCATATTCTTTCATTTCTGCAACAGAACTAACAAGATGGTCAGGACCAACTTCTCCTTGTGAAACAACATACATATGAAGAATTGACAAAACAAGTTTTTCATCTATTTTTTTAGGGATCTTACTAAATAACTTCCCT
>JANZKD010000156.1 GCA_025061245.1 Candidatus Culexmicrobium profundum | reverse complement strand
TCCAATAGCCTTTAGATGTAGAGTGAGAGCCTCACCAATCGACAATACAGACCTAAATCGAGTATTCCCAGGAAACCCCAATGGAAGCCACACATCAAAAATAGCAGCAAAAATATGGGAAATAGCCCAAACAGCAGACTACATCCTAGACCTACACTGCTGCGGTCAAACATGCCACCCATACATACTCGCAATCCACAAAGAATATGAACACGTCAAAAACTACATCCTAAAAATACCACTACCCTACGCAATAGAATCATCAGGCCTAAGAGGACAACTCTTCATAGAAGCCTCACACCTAGGAAAACCAGCAGCTATAATCGAAGTAACAGGAGGACAAGGAATATACAACCCCGAAATCGGTGAAATGCTATTCGAAGCAGTTAAAGGATTACTAACAAATCTAAACTTAATCGAAGGAGAAAAAATCAATAAAAAACCAAAACTATACGACAAACTAAACCCAGTAACAATCAACCTAGAAGGATTCTTCAAACCCAAACTAAAACCAGGAATCGAAGTCAAAGCCGAAACCATCATAGGAGAAATCAATGGACAAGAAATCAAAGCAGGAATAGACGGACTCCTAATAAGAATAAGCCCACCAATCTACACCTTCAAAGGAGAAACAATAGCAAGCATAGCAGCAAAACTAGAGTAAATTACAATAGAAGCTCGCTTTGCTCAGTACTAACAACATTATTTTCCTCTTAACTACTAAGAATGATGACATTTAAAGTATGATTTAAATGAATTTTGTTCAGATTTAGAGAATAGGAGGTTACAATAGAAAAAGGTTAAAAATACAAATCTTCTGAACATTCAAAGTCATTGCTCATCATTATATCCAAAAATTAGAAAACACTTTTAAAAATTGACTCGGCTGCAAATCTCAATGCAATCAATCTCAAAAGATATTAGTACAAAGAAGAGTTAAATAATTACATAAAAGTGAGGAATCTTTAATGAATCACAAACAGAAATATCAAGAGCAATTAGAGCGTCTTTGTAGATGGTATAAACGCTTTGAGTTAATTAATCAGGGGGTTCCGCATATGTGTTCATCGGACTATTATATAGATGACATTTATGCATTTTTCTTAAACTGTTATCACCTCAAAGATTGGATAATAAATGATGATGGCATTCAAATAAATAAAAACATGGTTGAACATTTTATAAATCAAAATTACTGTATGAAAGTATGTGCGGATATATGTAATGGTATTAAACACTTAAAACTTAGTAGATCTCGTAGTGGCAAACAACCAGAATTTGAATCTAAACATTTTAATTTAACAATAAACGGTAAGACGTTTCCTATTATTGCTGTGAAATTACATGTTGAAACTGAGAAAGGAAAGATTGATGCTTTCGAACTAGCTAAAGAATGCCTTGAGAAATGGAAAGATTTCATTAAAACCTACATAAGATGACCTAAAGTAAACAGAAAATAAAATACTAAGAGAAAATAGCTTAATATTTTTTCAAACTTTCATGTGTTGTTCTCTCCGACTTTAAGATGCTTAATACCTTATAACTTGGTTTTTATTTTTATCTTCTTATTCTTTAAGCTTATTTTCTATTTGAAAATAGTCTACTAGTTTGGACAATAATCACAAACACAAAAATTCTATACTCTCTTAAGGCTTATCTAAAATACATGGTTTAAGGATTTTATGCATCAAAGTCAGATTATGAACATACTGATTAAAATAAGTTTTAGACTTATCTCAGTTCTGAAGTTATCTAATAATCATGTTATGAACGTTCTTGAATATATTAGTACATTTGTTCGCAATATACAGAATTTAATCTATTGAATTCCAAAATACATAGTACATAAAACATAAATACAAAAAAATGAAAAACTATTATGGTGAAATTTTTGTATGGATTAAAGAGATTAACTTTCACATTAAAACCGTCAGAAGATTATGAAATTTTTCTTGTTAGACAAAATGAAGTTGAACAGTACATCAGAAGAATCCGAGGCTTCATAATGATAGGAAAGCCACCACGTATGGTAATATACGGAATGTTAGGAGTTGGGAAGACCCACTTTTTATATCACTTAGGTTACAAATTAAAAGACCTTGCAAGATGCATTTATATTGAAATACCTCCTCTTCACAGAAGAAGTAGATTTCTAGATGTACATACTGTGATCATGAAAAAAATTGGTTTACAACATATAAGAAATTTGTATATGAAAGCTATAGAAGTTACTGAGCCAGAACTTTTTGGACTTAATACTTATTTTAAGAGATTCTCAAATAATAAACAGATAAATAAATCATTTGATGAATTTACAAAATTGAGGGCTGATTTAGCAGAATTAATTAAGAATAACATTTTAAGCAGAGAACGATGGAAATCATTAATGCGTTTTATTGCAGGAGAAAAACTTAATGCACGTGATCAAAGGATATTAGATATAGCATCTAATAGACTTTCAGAAGATGAAGCTGTAAATGTAATAAATTCTATAGCAAACTTAATTAGATTTTTTGAAAACAAAATGCTCATTTTATTATTTGATGAAGTGGAGAACTTAAGACCACTTGTGGGAGATAGTCTTCGTATGTTTACTGAGGCATTAAGAGGTTTAGTTTCTGAAGATAGTGATGTAGGCACAATTTTCGCATCAACGGGGAGAACGCTTGAACAAATTCCTATAATAAGTGATGAAACCATCGTGAGACGGATAAATAAACTGAATTATATAGAGTTTAAAGAGTACAGCATTAAAGAGCTAAGACAATTCATGTTTGAAATAATAAATTATTTGAGAGATGAAGAGGCGGATTTATCAAGTATTATTAGCCAAATATCAATGTACACAAAAGAAAAGATAGATGAAAAAACTTATCCTTTTACCTATGAAGCCCTTGAATATATAATAAGAGAAATTGAAATAAGGTTTAAAAGCGGACAAATAGAGGTACTTAGGCCGAAAGAAATCATGGAAATGATGGATATTTCAATGGCGAAAACTTTACTAGATAATAAAACTTTCATAGACACAAACGTAGTCAAAGAAGCATTAACGCTTTAAAAATTCGGAGGACTCTTACATGGAAGAGATTGGTGTAATGAAATATGTGATAGGTGACACTGATATAAGTCTTCGTAGATTATATCTTGCAGTAGAAATATCGGAAGAGATTATGGAAGATAATATAAGACTTCTCTGGCGCAAGTTTATTGAAAGAGATGGCAAACTTTCAAGTCCGCGTTCAGCAGAACCGTTTTTTTCTCTTGCAAGAGAACTGGGTTTTTTACAAAAAAGAGAAGGAAGATGGATGATAAGTTTTAGTGAAGGGAGAGCATTTAAATATTTATACAGAAAAACAAGAGGTTGCCCAAGATACTTCATATTGGTTCAGTTTTTAAAGTATGATGGGTGGTTCTTAAAGCCTTTTTTACAAAAAATCCTTGAAGAAAGCGTTAATTACATAGATAAAAAAAGGTTAAAAACTAAATTAATAATCGATATAGCAAAAAAAGCATGGAAAGAAATGTGGTCTAAACATTATAATACCTTAAAAATGGTAGAACCTCCTCTGTTAGAAGATCCAAAACCACGTACTCTTAAACATCATGCTTCTGTAGTCATTAAAATTCTTAGAGAAATACGCGTATCTTTAGACGTCTTAGAAAGATTGCTTAAAAAAATAAGTGAATTAGAAATTCCTCCACTTCCTAATAATATTTATTTTATAGTAGGAAGCGCTTTCAATAATGTAGATCCCAATCCAATCCAAGAGGAAGAAATAATTCAAAAATTACATGATTTTTATTATGAAATAAAAGGAATGCGTTATGCGTCTCTTTATGCAGCATACTCCATAATAAATGAATTGACATTACCTAGAAATAAAGCAGTTACCTGGTCATCAATAATTACTACTATTCGAAGGAATCGAGGAATCTTTGAACTTCAACCCAGCTTTACTTTTAGAGACTATCTTTACGCACCAAGAATAAGATTTATAACATAATTTTACGGTGGGTGCAATGAGTCATGGAATAACACTATGGATATATGTTGATGCTTCTGGTACCCCTATTAAAGATAAGCTTTCTATTTTTGGAGGTGTAATACTGACAACTAGTGGTAATAGTCTTTTAAAAAATGGATGGAATAAAATTAAAAGTAAAATAACTCTTAATGAAGCTATTTTTCAAAATGAACTAAAATATGAGTATGTTAAGAAAAAAGTTAAGCCCACAAAAGCATCTAAAATAATTGTTAATTTTTTACAAAAAAGCAAAAAACTTTATGATAATAACAAAATCGTAGGCTTTTT
>JANZKD010000268.1 GCA_025061245.1 Candidatus Culexmicrobium profundum | reverse complement strand
CTCTGAATTTTTTGAATATGTTCATCGAAGTGTTCATCTATAAATTTAAACACATCGTTTAATTCACTCATAATAATTGCACCAGACTACAGTTATCTATGGAAATATAAATAGATTGACAAATAAGCAGAAATAACAGTTGCATCATAATGGAATAATGTTTTCGAAAACATTAAAATTGCAATCAATAGTAAATATAGTACTTGAAAACTTATTGGAGGCATACATTTGAATACTTCTTTATCATCTAGGAAAAATTCATCCAATTGGATTAAGACATTAATTCTATGCGTTATAGTGTTTTCAGCGGGAATTGCATTGGGATATTATCTCTTTGTTAGAATACCATACTTAGTTAAACCAGCAGTAGCCATGGAACCTATAATTGGAGTCATCAACATTTACGGTTATATGATTAGTGATGTTGAAAAAGAATTATACATTAACTCCATCCTATACGCATATAGAAATGACTCTATTGTTGGAGTAATAATTCGCGTAGATTCACCTGGAGGATATGCTTCTATTGTTGAAGACGTATATAATGCATTAAAAGAACTAAATGTTAAGAAACCTGTTGTTGCAATAATTGAAGGAATAGCGGCTTCAGGCGGCTATTACGTATGCCTTGGAGCTAGAGAAATATACTCCATTCCCACAGCCTTTATCGGCAATATTGGACTTATAATGAGGCAACCATACCTAGTAATACCCTCCGAAGCCATAATTGAAACTGGACCCTATAAACATACAGGATTATCCCTAAAAGAAACACCGCTCATAGCAAAAAGAGCTGTAGGAAACTTCATTGGAGCTGTCATTGAAGGTAGGGGTAGCCGACTAAACACTACAATAGAAGAAATTTCTCTAGGAAAATTATATTTGGGCAATGATGCTTTACAGATGGGATTAATAGATGGATATGGATCATTTCTAGATGCAGTAAATAGAGTAGCAGAATTAGCCGGCATCACAAAATATAAAATTCTCGATTTAACCAAACTCCTCCAAAATAATGTTTCATCACTATTAGGTCAAACAATGTGGAAAGAAGGAAAACTAATTTCAATTGAACTATTAGGCAAAATACAGCCTGAACCTCTAGGATTATATTACATGTCACCATACTATGTGAAGGCATACAGCTTTATCGGTGAAGAAACAACATATAATTCACCTAAAGAATTCAACATGAGCTCAGCTACCAATTATAACGTCACAATTGAAAATCTAGTCTTAGTCGATATTTCGCATGGAAATCTCTTTACATATGAAATTTTAGGGACGCTTTGGGGTAAAATGATTGAAAATAATCTAAAGATAGCATTTGCAGACATAGAGTTTTTACAAGAAATAATGACCTTTGGAAAACCTAAGGCACTAATAGTAATCTGTCCAAGCATAAGCTTCAATCAAGATGAAATAGTCACCATAAAAGAATACGTCAATCTAGGAGGAAAATTAATAATGATTTATGATCCATCAAGGGTTTCATCATGGTACATTAACAGTTTAGCCCAAGAATTTGGCTTATACTTCTCCGATGGATACCTCTACGACCTCAAAAACAACTATGGAGTTTATCGAAACATAATATTAAAGAAATTCGCTCAACATGATTTACTTTCAAATGTAAAAGAATTAACACTTTTCACTACAGCACATGTATATGGAGGGAAAGTTAAACTAGCAAATACATTCAACACTGCATACCTATCATTAACGGATGTTAAGGATACATATTCACCAATAGTTGCAAGTGACAATGTAATCGCAATTGGAGACTTAACATTTCTAATGGATCCATTCCATGACATAAGCGATAATGAAATCTTCCTTGAAAACTTAGTACAGTTCATCAAAAACTAGCCACTACAAATTTATTCCACTTTGCTCCTTCAAGAAAAGCAATATAATTAATCCCAATACTAGTGCAGATATACTCAGCATTAGCACACCGTGAATAAGTGCATATTTATAAATAGGATAAGCTATAATCGGTGCTAATGCATATCCAAGAAATCTTATAAACCCATAAATTGAAGTAACAATCCCCCTATTTTCAGGGCTAATTTCCACTACTAACGTATTTATAGACGTAAAGACCATGGTAGAAGCAAACCCCATTAACAACATAATTACAAAAATACAGGTATACCATATCGGCGTAAAAAATAAACTCAAAATTAAAATATAGAAAACAAAGCCCAGAAGACCAGTAATCCTCCTACCAATCCTATCTATAAGATATCCTGCTATGAAACCAGAGATTATCCCGCCAACTCCAGTAGCTGATATATACATACCAATAACATCACTACCTAAATTGAGGGGAGGCATTGAAAGATAATCTGAAAAATAAGTATAAAATGAAATTCTCGAGAAAAACAATATGAAACCTAACAGACACAACATTATAACATTAAAATTAAAGACAATACTCTTAACTTGATTAAGCATTACTCCAACCTTCCTACTCGACTTAGAACCCTTAGGCAGCAAAAATTGAAGTAAAAAGAAATATAGACCTGAAAGAAAAGCTAATAGAAAATATCCAATACGCCAATTTACTAAGGCAAAGTATCCTCCAACCAATGGTCCAAAAGAACCTCCAAGAGTAGTTGATATAGCCATTAAACCCATAATTCTACCCCTAATCTCTCTAGGATAAATATCACCTATAGTCGCCATTAAAATTGGAGAAATAAGTGCATTACCTACACCTTGAATTAACCTTGAAGCAATAAACGTCCATATATTATCTGACAATGCAATTAGAAAAGTTCCAAGACAATAAACAGCTAATCCAACACTCATAGTTCTCTTTTTACCTAAAAATAAGTCACTGATAAAACCAGCAAATAGCTGAAAGACACTAAATGGAACCATGTATAATGTAATAGACAAGCTTAACATGAATATTTCAACTTGAAATTCATTCTTAAGAACTTTAAACATAGGCATTATCATATTTCCACTAAAAGGCCCCATAAACTGAATCATAAGCAAAATCATTAGCACAGCTATCTCTCTAACTCTCACACTAATCCCTCAATTCACATGAACCATAATATTCTACAAATACCATATAACCTATATATGGAATATAAATGAAACATTCCATTCAAAATCCTTAAATCATCAACACAACTATATAGTTTGTAAACTTGAGGTGAAAATTTGAATCTAATCGAAATTGAAAAGAAAGTTATTGGAGAAATATTAACAAGTAAAGAAATCTTTGACAACTTAATAACACTATGCGATGAATTTGGAAGCAGATTTGCTGGAACAGAAAGTGAAAGAAAGGCAGTAGAATTCATTTTAAACAAATTTAAGGAATACAATCTAGACAATCCACATCTTGAAGAATATGAGTATAACGGTTGGATTAGAGGCACAACAGAGCTATCCATAACCTCACCAGTAAAGAAAAAGATTAAAGCCATCTCCCTACCCTACTGTCCAAGCACACCTCCAAATGGAATTGAAGGAGAAATTATAGATCTAGGTCATGGATTACCAGAAGACTTTGAAAGAGAAAAAGAGAACATTCCTGGAAAAATTGTTCTCGTTACAAGCTTCTCCCCACCCTACTTTAAAAGATGGATTCATAGAGTTGAAAAGTATGGTAGAGCAGTTGAAGCAGGCGCCATTGGCTTCCTCTTTATGAACCACTATCCAGGCCTACTAGCACCAACAGGCAGTGCAAGATTCAATATGGAAGCAGAAATACCTGCACTTGGAATCACCAAGGAAGATGGAGAATATATTAAGAGATTAATGAAGAAAGGAAAAGTTAGAGTGAGAATTAAAACGAAGCATACTACTAAAAGAATGAAGTCATGGAATGTTGTTGCAGATATAAAAGGAACTGAAAAGCCAGATGAAATAATAATTATTGGAGCCCACTTTGATGGACATGACATTAGCCAAGGAGCAATGGACGATGCAGCGGGTGCATGTATAGTAATGGAAGTAGCAAGGACACTCGCAAAATATAAAGGTTCATTCAAGAGAACTATAAGATTCATATGCTTCTCAGCTGAAGAAATAGGTTTAATTGGAAGCCACTCCTATGTAAATCAACATAAAGACATCATTAAAAACATAAAATTCATGTTAAATTTAGATGGAGCTGGAAGAGCAGCTAGACCAGGAGTGATGCTTCAAGGATTCCCTGAAATGATACCATTCCTAAAGAAGCTAACTAAAGATATGAACTATCCAGTTCCAATTGCAGATAGACTAGGCATGTATTCAGACTACTTCCCCTTCGTATTAGAAGGAATTCCATCTGGAACACTCGCGGGGGGAAAAGCCTTTAAAGAATTTGCTA
>JANZKD010000214.1 GCA_025061245.1 Candidatus Culexmicrobium profundum | reverse complement strand
ATTAACTAGAAGACAAGTAGGGTTAATATTTAGAGATATAGGTCAGGCCTATGGATGGGCAATATTTGAAGTGAAGGAAGAAGATGACAAGATAATTATTAAAGCAAAAGACCTCTTCGAATGCTCATCAGTACAGGTAGTCAAAAACAAGCCTAACAGTCAATTCTTCAGAGGATACTTAAGTGGAGTAGCGAGCATATTATGGGAAAAGGAAATGGTAGCAGAAGAAGTTAAATGTATTGCCAAGGGAGATGATTATTGCGAGTTCATTATAAAAGAAAGAAAACAGTAGTGACAAATGCCTCCAAACAACATAGTGATAGAAGAGGGATAAATAACGTCCAACATAGCACAACAAGTGATAGAATGGGTGAGAAGCCTAGGCGGATATGGAGTATTCTTAGGGGTTATGCTAGAAACATTCATTGCACCAATACCATCAGCACTAGTACCAATGGCTGCAGGCTTCATTCTAATACCAACCAATAACTCATTAGTTGAAGCAATGATCAAATGTTTTTATACTATTGGGCTAATCGGCGCAACAGCAGCTACACTTGGATCTTTCTTCGGATATGGAGTCGGCTACATTGGCGGTAAACCACTAATTGATAGGTGGGGGAAAATACTTGGAGTATCATGGAGTGAAATTGAAAAAGTAAACAAAATATTCACAACTGGATTAAAGGGCAAATTACTATTCCTTGCCTCACGTATAATACCCATAGCACCACTATCTCCAGTGTCAATAGGAGCGGGATTAATTAGAATGGACATAAAACAATTTACATTAATAACATTCACAGGAACATTACCAAGATATTTTATACTTGGATTGAGTGGATGGACATTAGGTAAAGCATATGAAGCAATAAGCCAAAGCATAGAAATGGCAGAAATGCTTACTCTAATAATAATCATAATATCAGTAATATACATTATATATAAAGTTAAAAGAAATAAGCAACTACAAACAATCTAAAGGAAACTATGTTCTCCTTGAAAGAATAACAATTTGTCTTTCAGCGTTTACCTCAGAAATCACGGCATCTTTAACTTTTAATGTTGAACCATCATCGCTAAAAATTGAAACACCATCACCTTCAAACTTGACAGTTATAGCCTCTCGATTTATCAGCTTCATTTCTCCACCATCATTAAGATAAACTCTAAGCTTAAATTCACACATAATGACACCAAGAGCACAAATATACAATTAGGAATATAACTGTTTCCTCTCCATGATAAATGATTTTACACACAAGTGCTTTACATTATTTGGTGAAAGAATTGAAGGTAAGGATCGATGAAATGACTTGGTTTGAAATTAAGGAAGCATTAGAAGCTGGAAAGAAAACAGTAATAGTTCCAATTGGCTCCATAGAGCAGCATGGTCCCCATCTACCTGAAGGAACAGATACATTTGCAGGAGATATAATAGCAGAAAAAATAGCTTTAAAGCTGGGTAATGCACTTGTTGCACCAACCATTAGACCAGGATGCTCTCAACATCACATGGAATTCCCTGGAACAATTACACTTACACCAGAAACATTAATGCAAGTTATAAGAGAAGTCTGCTATTCTCTTGCAAGTCATGGATTTAAAAATATAGTTCTACTTCCCACCCATGGCGGAAACTTTGCACCTACAGCTACAGTTGCACCTGAAATTGCAAGAGAATTAAGAGATGTGAATATTATTGCCTTAACTGATCTAAAAGAATTGATTGTAAAAATGAATGAAGTAATGGCAGAATATGGAGTAAACTTTGAAGATGCAGGAGCACACGCAGGTGCAAGTGAAACATCCCTCATGCTAGCTTATAAAGAAGAACTTGTAAGAATGGATTTAGCTAAAAGAGGCTATACTGGAAAGTATACTACATCACAATTGTTTAGAAAGGGATTGAAAGCATTTAGTGAAATAGGAGTTCTAGGAGACCCAACCAAAGCATCTAAAGAGGCAGGATTAAAAATGATTGATATATTAGCAGAATTCTATGCAAATAAAATTAAGAAGGAGATCGAATTATAACACACTACTTAGTTACCGTAGTATATTTACAATTCACTCTAGCCAATACATCATCTATCAATTCAATCAATTCCATTAACTCCTCAAAGCCAGGCTTTCTCTCCCATTCAAAGTAAAAATCACAATCTCCCAGAGACCATCCACTCTTACTTATCAATTCATCTTCAATGACAGTTGCCTTCAGCTCAGCCACTCTCTCTACTGGGTTTAAATGGTGGAGCTAGATGACAATATAAACTAAAATAATGAAAATACCTTTATCTCCGAATATTTTTAGCAAAATTCTTTGCAACTTCCACGAGAGCCTCCAGTGCTTCAAGTATATGTGGACAATAAAGCTTAATGTAAGTCTTCATGCAAACACCCATACATATTATAATGGTTAGATTTATTATAGTTCTTTAGTCCTAAAAGATGGTGAGAAATTGAAGCTTCCACTAGAAGGAATAAGAGTTTTAGATTTATCAAGAGTATTAGCAGGACCATTTTGCACAATGATTCTGGGGGATTTAGGAGCTGAAATAATTAAAATCGAAAGACCAGGAATAGGAGATGATACGAGAAGTTGGGGTCCACCCTTCATAGATAATGAAAGTGCATACTTCCTATCAGTTAATAGAAATAAAAAGAGCATAACAGTCAATCTTAAGCATCCAAAGGGAAAAGAGATAATCTATAAGCTAGTAGCTATAAGTGATGTTTTAATTGAAAACTTCAGGCCAGGAGTAGCAGATAGATTGGGAGTGGGATATAGGGATATAAGCAAAATAAATCCCAAAATAATATACTGTTCCATTAGCGGCTTCGGACAAGATGGACCCTATCGTGATAAACCAGCATACGACCTACTCATTCAGGCCATGGGAGGATTTATGGGAATAACAGGTGAAAAGGATAGACCTCCAGTTCGAATAGGAGTAGCACTTATGGACATTGGGGCAGCCATGTATGCAGCAATAGCAATACTAGCAGCACTAAGAACAAGAGAAAAAACAGGTGAAGGGCAGAGGATAGACGTATCACTACTGGATACTTCAGTTTCCTGGCTCTCATACATGGCCATGAACTATTTCGCTACAGGTAAAAATCCAATTAAAATGGGTTCAGCGCATCCAAGCATAGTACCATATCAATGCTTTATGGATAAACATGGAAAATACTTTGCAGTTGCAGTGGGAACAGATAAGCATTGGAGAAACCTATGCATAGCATTAGGGAAAGAAAAATGGATCATAAATCCAAAATATGCCACAAACTCAAAAAGAGTAGAAAATAGAGGTGAAATAATAGAAAAGTTAAGTAAAATCTTTAAGATGAAAAGCAGAGATGAATGGATTAAAATTCTTGAGAAAAATAAGGTTCCATGCGCCCCTGTCAATGAAATAAGTGAAGTACTTTCAAATCCACAAGTCTTACATCGAAAAATGGTAATTGAAATAGAGCATCCAACTATTGGAAAATTAAAGCAACTTGGAATACCAATAAAACTTTCTAAAACACCAGGACAAATAAGAACACCACCACCGCTACTTGGCCAGCATACATATGAAATTCTAAGAAAAATTGGATACAGTGAGGAAGAAATTGAGGAAATGAAAAAAGAAAAGGTAATTTAAACTACTATTTTCTCTTAACCTTTACCAATATCAGCAATGCAACTACTACAATAATTACAGCTACCGCTACAACATACTGAACTGGGAATACTTGTGGTGGCGGTGGAGGAGGAGATGGAGGCTGAGGAGGAGGCTGTTGAGGAGGAGGGGACGGAGGCTTTTCCGGTTGACGAATCGTGACATTAAATGTTTTATCCACTAAGTTGCCAGCAAAGTCAAATGCCTTCAATTTTAATGTGACATTATAAGCTTTCTCTGGAATAGTCAAAACATATTGATAGGAAATGGAGCCATAAACTGTTCTAATAACATCCTTATTAACTTCAAGAGCAGGAGACAGGTATACTTGACTCCATTCATCCTCCCCATCAAACTTATAGAGTAATGTTAGATTCTTAACCCCCCATTCAAGATCACGCACTGTTACATCTAGATTTAAAGTTGAATTATTAATTAAATCATAGTTAAAGTCTAGTTGAGGAGGAGAATTATCCTCTACTGAAGCCAATGTAACATAGTACTCATCTTTCGGTGGGATAGTCACTCTAAATCTAAACACATATGCATTACCAATACTGAAGACTTCATATTCCGATGGCGATTCAGGATAGAAGAAATATTGATCTAATGGTTTATCTGAATTGACAATGAATTCTATTAACGGTGTAATTGGGGAAGAAAGATTATTCATAATATAAATG